>JAFAQT010000315.1 GCA_019246215.1 Verrucomicrobiota bacterium | reverse complement strand
GGCAGAGATCGACGAGGAAATCCATGCGCTTTGCGAAGCCTTAATCGCTTCCGAAGGGCGGTTAAGTCCATGAGCACGGATCCCCACCAACGCACCGCCTCGAGCTGCGGCAATGGGTTCAGTCTTGTTCGCAACGTATGAACGACTTTATGGACCCGCTCCGCTAGAGCAGGAAAACAATAGAGCCTATCTGGCATGTATCCACAATCAGCAGTGGATGGATTGAGCACGGGTCGGCGGGCAGCGCTTCTGAACTCTGGAACGCTACTTGCTCAATTGTGAACAACTTATGCGTAAAAACAGATTGACTGCGACACTGCGATCTAATGCGGGAGTCAGTGAACTTCCTTGAGGTGAAGAGATCCGGGAAGACACGCATCCCGAAGTTGTCTTTGAGTGCGACCGGTGCCCCCCCGCCATTTATGTATCCCAAGGTTTATTCGATCGCCGTAGCGGCTTGGATGCATTCGAAAGCTGCCCAGTCGACGCTCAACGATGATAGCGAGACGGCTGTCCACGCTAATGACCTCCAGTCTCAGCAACCCGGCGCTGACTTGCTGGTCAGGATCTACAGAAAACTGGATGGGCCATGCTCTTTCAAAGGTATCAGGCCGTAGCAAACGAAGGCGTACACTCCCAGAATCGCGAGTATGAGTACTAAGGTAGAGACGATCCGCGAACTTTGCCAGTTCCGGACTCGAGAAAGCATCCATCCAATGGCAAGCAACGACGGAAATAAATAGCGGCCCTGTGGCTGGAGATCGATGACCCAAGAGAAGATGATCGCGGAGGAAATATTTGCTCCGATGACCAAAATAGTAAACCAAGCAGCCCGACAAAAATGTTTTTCCAATCGACACACTCGGATCGCGGTGAAAAGCAGGGCGCCAAAAAGGAAGATTACTATGCAGTAATAATTTGTCGTAAGATGATAATTCATCCAGCCGAAATCGCCAAAAAAACTACGGCAGGAGAGCCAGATCCATTTGCGCTCGATCAACAGTTTCCAAAGCGAAATATGATGCGCGTATAATCTTGTGGTCTGACCCATTCGGGCCAAGAGATCCGGACTCGTGTCCAGCGTTAGCCCCTGCTGCGCTGCTGTAGCCGGCACGATGTGCATTTCCGCTGCGTGTGAGAAAGAAAATTTCAACGCGAGGCACAACGAAAGAAAGATCGACAGAATTAGACTAAAGGCGGCAGCCCGAATCCGGCTAGCACCTGTCGACTTTTTCCTCATGATTCTGACGAATGGTTCGTAGAAGCAAAAAATCGTGGCGACCCAATAATTAGGTTTCGAAAAGCACAACAGTGCGACGAATAGCAATATCGGGGCGAGTTGAAGCAGGCGCCAGGAAGAGTCGCGCATCGCGAACCGATGAAAGGTAATCCGGCTCTGGTTGAGAAACAAAAGCAGCAAGGTGGCGGCCGTAACGCCGAACCAATCACTATTCGCGTATCCGAAAACGTACCATAGCTGAGGAGTGATCAGAAACGGAAGTAGCAGTCCATAACTTCTTTGGCGGATTAACAACCAAATGAGAAGGGTGAAACAGGTTACTGAGAACAAGCGAATTATTTGCCACTGATCCAGGGGCAGGTCGGTGAGTGTCGATAATAGCGAAGTCCAGAGCGCCGCGGCAGGATAATAAAGTTCGCCGGTTAATAGATAGGAAGAATGGTAAGATGAAAATGAGTGAATTGATTGAAGTGTGCTTTTGAGCGCGGGATAAGGCTCAAATAGAAAATAGCTCACGGAAGTGATGTGCCAAACCTCGTCCGGGTGTGCGTTGAACGCGCTACCAAAAGATAGACAGAGCGTAAGAGTACAAATAATGGCGGCAAGGATCACAAAAACCTGGGGCACTGTCCTGGTCGCTGGAGGTCTCGACGCAGGCAGGCTAAAGCAGAGACCCAGACCGAATAGTATCGCTAAGTACAGAATGGATGCTCCCGAAATAACCCAGGTCCACCAGGCGATTCTGGATAGCGGGATGGGATAGCTAACGTTCAATTCAGGAACACCTCGAGCCGTATCATTCTGACCCATGTCAACAATGACATCTCCGTCATCAGCCAGTCTGAACCTGAGAAATTCACTAGCGGAAATTGCGGTGAGAAGCGTTCGACCAACTAACTCAGTCCGTGGACACCCTGGTTGAAGTATTACGACTTTGCGCAACCGGAATGTGGTAGTCGGTTGATTATTATCGAGATAGAGGGTGAACTTGTAGTGACTCGAAAACCTCCTTACCGAAAAGCGGTAATTGTTGATCTGTGGGTAGATTGTCAACGGTCTCGGATTTCTTGCGTGCCCCCAATTCAGGCGAATCTGGCAATTTACTTTCTGGTCGCTGATCGCCTCCAAATCTATCGTGGCGTGCTGGCCCCGATCAAAGAAAAAGCCGAGACATATCAAACCGAGCAGAATGACAAACGCGACCGAAAGCTTTCTTTTTGCAAAGGTCTTAAACCGGTTCATCCCACTCAGGCGCTCGGAGTCAAAAGTGCAAAACGCTTTTCGTACTCACGGAAGCACTTTCGTCATTTGCGTCAAGAACACACGTGCGCCAAATAAGAGCGAATAGAGTATTTTGGGCACTGTATTCTCCGAAACAACAATTTCTGTCGCCAGCTCTTTACATCTGTCCGGATGTTTGACCACTTTTCAGTCTACAAAGTTCGAACGAATCGCCGCGA
>JAFAQT010000383.1 GCA_019246215.1 Verrucomicrobiota bacterium | reverse complement strand
GTGCTTCACCTCATCCCGCAGTTGTTCGAGACTATTCGAAATAATGCTTGTCTGTTCGCCAACCCGCTGTTCCATGTAGATCTGGGCGACTGTGTTTGCGAGCAGTGCGGCTTCGTGAGGATCAGGAGCGTTGACGGCGATCTGAATCAGATTTGTATTCCTGACTCCATCAAGCTTTAACATGTCATGCAGCTTGTTGTAGGCAGCTTCGTGGGACAGCCTTTTCCCATTCTGAGACCACTTGTCTAGCAGATTCAGCCGATCTATTACGGGATAGATCACCCCTTTCCGTAAAATTATCTCTATTTGGGTTTGGCTAAATTTCGTATCCTCGGGTGCCCGCGGCTCGGTCTGATTCTCGAGCAGGTGGACCGGTGTCATGTCTGGCTGCACCTCGATTGTTGCGATCGAGTTGTACTGCCGGGGAGCGAAATAAGTCGCAATGCCGACCGAACTCACCACCAGCAGGAAAATGAGAAAGATCAATCGGCGACGAATTTTAATAACATGCCAGTAGTCAAGAAACCGAGGGCTCATTGGTGGAATAATCAGTCTCTATTGATCCTTTAAAGAATATCGTCATCCAGGTGCTTTAAACGCCGGTAGAGTGCTTAATCACCCGAATCCCCAGCATGCTGTTCCATGCAGAACTCATCCCACCGTCGCGGATCCTTACCATCGATCTGGTTGTAGCTCCAGGGGGATAATCCCTTTTCTCCTTGTTTTCTCAAAACCAGCAGATTGCCTAGTAAAGATATATTTATCGTAAATCAGGTTTGCTCTTTATTCACAATTCAGATTTTCTTAAATTCAAACATCCGCATCGAGAAAAATTTCTCGAATTTCGCGGAATATATATGTCCCGTCGAAATTCCACTCCATCAGCGAGCACGCCTTGTCATATATCGTCATTTGAGCTATCCCCTCTTCGGAAACGCTGAGCGCGCGCAACAAGCGATCCATCACCTCTTCCCATTGGGAAGAGGGGTAAGTTTTTTGAATCGCAGCGAGCGCGCACCATTTCACCGCCTTCGGATCAAGAGCTTCGACCTTATTACCGTGCGCGTCTTCGGCGGATGATTCCCGACACCATGAGTCCGAGGAGCTTAAGAGTTCATGCGCTTTCATTCGCTTCCTTCCGATCGCGAGGGAGAGGACATTGCGCCAATTTCATGATTCTCATCTCCCCGCCTGCTTTCCGAGACTCTTTCAAGCCAAATTTCACGCCAGTACGGGGGAATGCTTCGAGGACAGAATAGCCGGCATTTACTGTATCGGGATTGACAAAACACGGACTCTAACATGATGCAAGGTGTCTTCATCTCCTGCATTTTCCCGGTCTGCTCATTGATAATTTTGCTAACCCGCTCAAGAACGCGGTAGGTCTTACCACAGAAAGGCACCATTTCTGCGTCAAACAGCAGTCCGCGATTCCTGCTTTCACTGTTTAGAGTTTGCAATATTTCTTCGTGCGACCGCACGCGAACGAGTTCGCCAGGCTGCAAATCAAGAGTTCTTGAGGGTGTTGGTTCTCCGACCGGTATTCTCCCTGCCCTTCTTGGGAAGGGTGCGCCCCGCCAAAGCGGATAGAACTTGTCGTAAAACCAAGGCATAATTTTGCCTAGACCGACACCGGCTTTGCTGAGGATATAGTGGAGACTGTAATAGCTCATGTAAACCAGGCCACTTAGAATGCGCCAGATCCCGGCATTTCCGGATAAATAGTCTTCGAGATACTGGCGAATATCCCACCACCGAAGGTCTGTGGTGGCGTAGGGGAGCCGAGTTGCTTGGCAACGGTAGACAGGCTCAGAAAGAGGTGAATCCGCTTGCTCGCGCGTCGCCGCAAGCACATCGGATTCGGTACATTCGCCTGTCGAATTAATTCCATTGGGCATCCCCTCCGGCTTGAAACTCGCCGGAGAGCGCCCCTTGGATGGGTCATCGAGACGCTTCAGCCAAATCTCTTTCCAGAAAATCAGACAATTGGCCTGGCACCCGCCGTGAGCCTGCCCGTCGCAGCGCGTTTCTAAATGGACAGCGTTAGCCATTCTGCGGCTGCGAATCGGAAAAACCGTATCGCAGGTTTTGTGAGCGCGCTTATAGACGCGTAAGCGCATACCACAAAACGCGAACATTTCGGGCATGAAAGGCAACCCGTCGAACTG
>JAFAQT010000342.1 GCA_019246215.1 Verrucomicrobiota bacterium | reverse complement strand
TCGCCAGCCTCGGCTCCAAATCGAGCATTGGCCCGATTGCCGCCGCGCCTTACGGAAGCGCGAGCATTTTGGGAATCCCCTGGATTTATCTTCGCCTCATGGGTCCGGAAGGATTGACCCACGCTACGAAGGTAGCCATCGCGAACGCGAACTACATCGCCTCCCGTTTGGCGTCGTTTTTTCCTGTATTATACAAAGGTAAAAACGGGATGGTCGCGCACGAGTGCATCATTGATCTACGCCAGTTCAAGAAGTCTGCTGGAATTGAGGTCGAAGATGTTGCCAAGCGCCTCATTGATTATGGGTTCCACGCCCCAACCATGTCATGGCCGGTTCCCGGAACAATGATGATCGAGCCTACTGAGAGTGAATCGAAGGCCGAATTGGATCGCTTCTGTGATGCAATGATTTTAATCTATGGTGAAATCCGTGCTATCGAGACTGGGGAGGCAGACCGCGAAGATAATGTTCTAAAATGGGCACCTCACACCGCTCAGGATCTTCTCGCGGACAACTGGGATCGAAGTTACTCGCGGGAATCTGCTGCTTATCCGGCTCCTTGGACGCGAGAACACAAGTTCTGGCCTGTGGTCGGACGGATAGACAACGTCTACGGTGACCGCAACCTCTTCTGCAGCTGCGTCCCTGTCGAAGAAGGAGAGTTGTCTCACGGAATGGGTTCCGCCAATTGAATAAGCCAAGATCCCAACCCGAACCGGCCAGAGATTGGGAGGGATGAAGATCCTCGATCGCTATTTAAGCGGACAGATTTTAAACGCCGTGATTTGGGCGGTAAGTCTGCTTACGATGATTCTCGTCCTCGGCAATGTCCTGCGTGACTTGCTCAGCCTGTTGCTCAGCCATCAGGTCCCCGTTACCTACATTCTGACTTTCATAGCATATCTGCTGCCGTTCTCATTGACCTACTCAATCCCTTGGGGCGTTCTTGTCGCGGTGCTCCTCGTATTCGGAAAACTCTCCTCCGACAATGAATTGGTAGCGCTTCGCGCCAATGGCGTGGGCATGATGCGCATCTGTTACCCGGTCTTTGTCATCGCAGGCGTATTCCTTGGCCTCTGTCTGTGGATCAATCTGTACGCTGCACCAATTGCTGAAGTTAAGCTGCGGTCGGCAGCGTTCGACCTCGCATCGAATGATCCGCTCGCCTTATTTGGCAGTGACGAAGTTATCGATCAGTTCCCGAATCGAAAGATCTATGTTGGAAAAAAGGAAGGGTCAACTCTTGACGATCTTTATATCTTCGAGATGAATTCTCAAAACCTGCCGATGCGCGTGATCTATGCACGGCGCGGCACTCTCGAGGTCGACAAGAAGAACGAACAGATTTTGTTGCATGTGAGCGATGCACGATACGAAGAGCGGGACAAAAATTCCCCGGACGACCTGAGGAAAATGCGCCATGGAATCACGATGCGGGAAGGTGTGATGCCGATTTCCTTAGAAGAATTGCTTCGCAAAGCTCGAAGTAATCAGCGTACCACAGAACTCACCTTGGACCAGTTGCGGAACGCGCTCGATCAGAGCAATGATAAAGAGGATGACGCAGCCTTTAGGACGGAGGTAAGTAAGCGGTTCTCGAACGCGATGGCTGTATTTACATTTGTCCTAGTCGGAATTCCACTTGCGATCACCGCGCAGCGAAAGGAGACCTCAGTCGGCATTGCCCTCAGTCTCGTCGTTGCATTCTCTTATTTTATTATCATCGTGCTGACCGACAATGTGAAGCACAAGCCTGACCTCCATCCGGAATACCTGATCTGGCTGCCGAATTTAGTGTATCTGGCGCTAGGCGGAACGCTGTTTTTTCGGTTGGCGCGCAGGTAGGTACGTGTCGGCGCGCCCGCGTCTAAACTTTACCTGAGCAGGAGGCAGGCATTGGATACCAACGCCTACACGCCTACGTGTTTCCTTCCGACTGGACGTCAGGGCGCAGGAGGCTTATTGTCAACCGGTTACATGAGCTTTGAGCGCACAGAGTGTTTACTTCATCAGATTTCGCCCAGAAGTTTTCCGATGCGCAAACAGCAAACCAAGGGGTATCCGGATTTGAGAGAGCGGCCAAAAAAGCAGCCTGATGTTCTCTTTGAGGAAGCGTTGACTTATCTGAAAGCAGGCGGATTCCGTTTGACCAAACCGCGGGAAGTGATCGTACGCGCCGCCGTTTCATTCGCGGAGCCTTTTCATGCCGAAGACCTCTTGGCCAAGGCCCGCCAACTGGATCCCGAAATTTCATTAGCAACGATCTATCGCACGCTGCCGATGCTGCTCGACAGTCACTTGATTCGCGAGGTGGAACTCAACCGGGAACATCGGTACTACGAGGTAAACCGAGAACAGTCTCCGGCCGCTTTCCACATTATTTGCGCCGATTGCGAACAAGTGATCCAGGTCCAGGACGAATGTATCATGCTGCGCGAACGCTTCCTGGCGAACAGCTTGGGTTTCAAACCCCTTAAGCTGAATGTTCGTATCGAGGCAAATTGCCTTGATCTTCACGAGAAGGGGACCTGTGAACGCCGGGCAAAAGTAACCATCGCGAGCGCCGCGCCGGCTTGATTGACGCGGCAGGCAACGTTCTCAGATCCTGCTAAGTTCAACCCTGACTTGAGCCTTTTCGTGATTGGCTAGCTGCCCTTGGGCAATGCGGGGAGCGTACCTTCACTCTAGTTCCGCCGCATTTTGGAGAGCAAACGGAGGATTTCGATATACAGCCAAACGAGTGTCACGATTAGGCCAAAAGCGGCGTACCATTCCATCCACTTAGGCGCTCCGGACGTCACCCCGTTTTCAATAAAATCGAAATCCAGAACCAGGTTGAGAGCTGCGATCCCAACCACCACCAGGCTGAAAGCGATACCGAACGGACCGCTGCCGTTGATGAGAGGGATCTCCGTGTGGAAAAACAGTTGGACTACCATGCTGACGAGGTAAACCACCACAATCCCAAATGTCGATCCCACGATCACCGATTTAAACGTTTCCGATGGTCGAATGATCCGGGATTGATAAGCTGCTAAAAGAGCGAACATTACTCCGAAAGTGAGAAAAACCGCCTGAAGGACCAAGCCCGGGAAGCGTTGTTCCATCACTAAGGAGATGCCGCCGATGAACAGGCCTTCCAATACGGCGTAAATCGGAGAAGTGACCGGCGCCAAATTTTTCTTGAACGAAGTCACGATCGCAACCGCGAACCCGCCGAGTGTCCCAATCATTACCATCGGATAAATCGCCGATGGATGAGAATGGGAGTACACCCAGACTCCAGCGGAGGTCCCGGCCACCAGTAAAAGAAGGAGCACCGACCGGTGAATCACGCCCGTTAATGTCATCGGGCGTGAGTAATAGGGCTGCGAGACATCGGTGAAAGTCGAATTTGATAAAACTGGATTGCCTGATCTCATAGTAGTACTTCTGCGCAACGGTCGTTTGCCGATTCAAAGCGTGCAAATTACAAATCGGTAAGAAAGATGCAATTATTTGCTTCTTACCTTAGCTCAGCACCTCTTGCGGAATATCAATCGGCTTCTCTTTTTTGCTCAAGGCCCGGCGGAGCTTGGCGAGCGCAATATTTTGCAATTGCCGAATCCGTTCCCTGGTCACCCCAAATTTTTTCCCAACCTCTTCGAGAGTCTTTGGTTTTCCACCATCTAATCCGAAGCGCTGGAAAATTATTTTTCGCTCACGGTCATCAAGCACCTCGAGAAGCTCACTCACCTCATCCCGCAAATTCTTGTCCCTGAGAAGCTCAAACGGAGTTTGGGCGTCTTCATCTCCGACGATCTCACCAAATTCGGTCGAATCGTCGTCGCTGATCGGAGCGTCCAGCGACGCGGGCCGGATCGAGACCGTTTTCAATTGAGAAACTTTGCCGCTCGAAATGCCGATTTCTTCTGCAAGCTCTTCGTCGGTCGGCTCACGGCCTAATTCTTCGCTCATTTGGAGCGAAACTCGACGCATCTTTGAAATCTTATCGACGAGATGGACCGGAAGCCGGATCGTCTTGCTCTGGTTCGCCAGCGCACGTTTGATCGACTGTTTGATCCACCAAGCAGCGTAAGTGCTTAGCTTTCCGCCTTTTGCAGGGTCAAAACGTTCGACGGCCTTCATCAGGCCAATGTTTCCTTCGGAAATCAGGTCTAGAAGCGGAAGCCCCAGATTCGCGTAATCATGAGCGATTTTAACCACCAGTCGGAGGTTCGCTTTGATCATCAAAGCGCGAGCTTCGCGGTCGCTCTTTTTAATACGCGCGGCCAGTTCGATCTCCTCTTGGGGAGTCAGCAACGGGATCTGTCCGATCTCCCGAAGATAAATTTTAATGCCGGTATCAGAATCTTCGCCAGCCATAGAAATTATATTCTCTTAACCTAAGCAGCCAATCTACCCCGCCTCTCAAGCGGCAGAACGATTAGGGAACAAAAAGTTAACCACATTAACAAACCTGAACTTCGACAGTGATTCCGGTCGAAACGTTCAATCGGTTTTCTTGTGTTCCCCATTTTTTACCACCCTCACTTGCACCCGATAAGGTCTACGGTCGCAAGATTCCGGCGATGAACTGTCTGATCACAATGTTTTACGCGGGTTCACCCTCGTCCCATTCCAACACTTTACGCCTCAGCGCACAGCTGTTATTACGTTCGCTGCAATACTGGCTCACGGAACTTGACGGGCGCTGATTTAATCCCGTCCATCGCCAAAAGTCAAGTCATTTGTGCCCGACCGATCAGTTCGATGACACGGTTTACCTCGATTCGCTACCCCGAATCTCCGGTCGCCTAGTTTTTCCGGGCGACCTGAGGCGATCTAGATCGTGCGAATTGCGCGTCTCGGCCGCCGCCTATCCTGCACGATGGCGTAGAATTCTTGCACCCGCACTATTGAATTACTGTTGGCTCTTTTTCTTGCAGGGTATGAGCCCGATTGTTATTCCCTGCTTGCTCCCCACGATTTCCTGCCAAAAATCGAAAGATGAACACTGGAGAGGTTCACTGGATCGCACTTGCCGTATTTGTCAGCCTCTTTTTATTGATTACTGCGCTTGGATTTCTGGCGGGCCGCTGGAAAGCGGGTGATTTGAGACGGCTCGACGAATGGGCCTTGGGCGGCCAGAGATTCGGTATCCTTATCAGCTGGTTCTTGGTTGGCGGAGACCTCTACACGGCTTATACGATAATCGCCGTGCCGGCTCTCGTATACAGCGTCGGCGCCTACGGCTTTTTTGCAATCCCGTACGCCGTCATCATCTATCCTTTCGTGTTTGCCGTTATGCCGCGGCTCTGGAATGCTTGTCGCCAAGGAGGACATCTTACTGCGGCCGATTTCGTGCAAGCGCGTTTCGGACATTCGGCACTCGCGATTGCTGTCACAATCACCGGT
>JAFAQT010000272.1 GCA_019246215.1 Verrucomicrobiota bacterium | reverse complement strand
GCCATCGCAATCGCCAACTCCGAGCTCGAACGCCAGCGAAATGGAGGAGCCCGCTCTTCCAACGCTTGAAACTGCTCCGTCAAATCCTGCACCGGATTTACTGCCGGAATCCGGAGAGCTTCCGGCCAGTCGGCCTGCCGAGGCATCGACGACGTTGACTTCGGCGCCAGGGTCAACGCAGCGTGTGTCGGAAAAAGAGGGACGGTTCGACGAGATCCGATCTTTGGCCATGAGCAACAAGCGGGCTGCTTACCTGCTCAAGCGTGCGAGATCCAGTTCGAGTTCGGGCTCTCGGCGCGCGTATCTCCGCGCATACTACATCACCGTGGCGTCTCGCATGCGAAAGCTGGATCCCAAATTGAAATCCTCCATCGATGCATACGAGGATGCAAAAATGCACGAAGTCTCCGGAACTAGGAATTTGACTTCCGGGGCTTTTCATCGCTCAAGACAACACCACCGGACCGCGCAGCTCTCGGTGCACCGCAGATCGCATAGAATCTCTTTCGGGCATCGGCACAGAAGAACCATCCTTGGCGGCCCATACGGGTCGGACTTCCCTCCATATGGACCGATTTTCCTTCCCTACGGCCCGCCAGTGGCCTTCGATCCTTGGTAGGTTCCGGCATCACGTACCAACGAAGCAGAGGCACTTCTGGACAAAGAACCAATGAACCGAATTCGATGGTTGACTATCGGTTCGGAGAACTGAACGATAGCGGATATTCGTCGGTTTAGGTCGGAGCTCAGAGAGAAAGCATGTTTCGAAGCGGTGTATCTGTGATTCCATGAGTAAAGATGAGTTTAAGAAGTTCTATCGGGAACATCTAGCAGTGCCGGTGGCAGGCTTCGGAATGGCGGCTATTTTGTCGGCCATTTACCTGACTTTAATGACCTGGCTCGCCGGACAGGTGCATCTGATGCAGTACGGCATTGACAGATTCGGCCACTGAGCCAGCCAAGAAATTCGTCATTGGGGGTTGTCAGAATTTATTCCGGAAGAAAAATGCTGGTAGTCGGACGCATGTACTCTCCAGCTCTGATCTGTGCTGTCAGGGTTCAGTTGTTTTCTGCGGGAGAGATTTCATGCGGGCAGTTTTAGATTTGTAAGTTCCTAAAGGTGGCAGCGGACAATACGCGAAAGTGAGATTTTGGTTGAGATTGGGTTGTGGCTGTGGCTGCGCGTGGGTATGGAATCGCCGTTTTACATACGGATCTAGGCTAAACTAAATCAGCCCCGCATCCGAAAGCTCGCTTTTGATGTAAGCATAGTAGACCGGTGCAGCGATGAGCCCAGCTATCCCGAATCCCACCTCCATCACGAGCATGGCGAGCAGGAGTTCCCAGGCGTGGGCTCGGATTCGCGTGCCGACGATTCTAGCGTTGAGGAAATATTCGAGTTTGTGAATGACGACCAAAAAGATCAGGACCGCGATGGCGACCGAGATTGAAATCGAGAGGCCCACGATGAAGATGATTGTATTCGAAATCAGATTACCTATCACCGGAAGCAAGCCCGCGAGGAAAGTAATTGCGATGAGCGTCTTTGTCAGCGGCAAATGAACTCCGCAAGCGGGCAGGATTCCGGCAACAAAGATTCCAGTGAAAACAGTGTTCAAAGCGGAAATTTTCACCTGTGCAAAGATGATTTGGCGGAAAGCATGGGCGAACCTCGAGACGCGTAAGCTGAGAGCGGCTGCGAACGGGGGCATCTCGATTGGTGATCCTTGTTCGTGGAGAGAGATCAATGCTCCAATAACCATGCCCACCAAACCACGGACGAAGAAATGCATGACTTCTTTTCCGGCGTGCTGGATCTCCTTGGCATGTTCATCGACCCATTCATCAGTAAACGATTTCAGCGCGTCCGTGTTGCTGGGCAAAGTATCAACAATCCAAGGCGGCAGCTTAGTCTGGGCCTCGGTGAGAATCTGATCGGTTTTATTGAGGAGCGCTTGTCCATTTCCTGTGTCGCTCTTGAAGAAAGCTAGTACTCCAAAGGTGAACAGAATGAGAATAGTGAGCGTGATAATAGAGAGCGTGGCCAAAGCAACCAGACGAGCGCCTTTGCTGGTCAGCCTTTTTTCAACGACAGGCGCCAGCGAGCGAATCAGTTCGTGCGTTAGAAGGCCGGCCATCAAAGCGGAGAGTAGATGCAGCCTAAGCACCAGAAACAAGCCAATCGCCCAGAGAATCCAGGCTGCAACCGCAGATGCTGGAGGGGCATTGAAATTGAAGGTATTTGGATCCTCGGCTTCTGGGTTCATCTTGCGATAAGGTGTCTATCACTCAATCGTAATGTCTAACAAAATTGGCGAAGAGAATGGCTAATCGAATGGAAGGCAAGATCGCGCTAGTCACTGCTGCGGGCCACGGTATTGGGCGCGCGACGGCAGCGATGTTTGCGCGTGAGGGTGCGAAGGTCATAGCGGCAGATATCGACGATGCGGCGTTGTCTTCCATTCCAAACGTCACGGGCCGCAGACTCGATGTTATGGATCGAGAAGCGATCCAGCGCCTAGGTACTGAAATCGGAGCTCTCGATGTCCTTTTCAATTGTGCCGGATTCGTGCATAGCGGGACAATTCTTCAAGCGTCTGAGGAGGATTTGGATCACGCTCTGAACCTGAATGTTCGTTCCATGTACCGTCTCATCCAGGCGTTCTTGCCGGCGATGCTGGCGCGGAAAGGCGGATCGATCATTAACATGGCGTCTGTTGCCTCGAGTCTGAAAGGGGTACCGAACCGGTTCGTCTATTCCTTGACGAAGGCAGCTGTCATCGGCCTCACCAAATCCATAGCTGCAGATTTCGTGGGGCAGGGGATCCGTTGCAACGCAATCTGCCCGGGAACAGTGCAGACTCCGTCGCTCGATGCGCGGATCCGGGCGCAGGCGGTCGCCTCGGGGCGCAATGAGGAGGAGGTGCGCACCGAGTTTGTGGCTCGACAGCCGATGGGGCGTTTGGGCGATGCGGACGAAATTGCCTACCTTGCCACTTACTTGGCGTCAGACGAGTCCAACTATACGACGGGACAGGTTCACATTATCGACGGCGGTTGGTTGGGCTGAGGGTAAACGATACCCGAACCATTGGGGTAATGTATTGAAATATCGTATACCGTTAATGACCACACGTATTCCGTTTGGCGGCTCTGCGCTGCGGCGTTTTGAGTCGATTAAAACCCTAGCTCTCGTTTCCGATACTCATGGACTATTGCGTGATTGGGTGACGGAAGCGCTGCAGCGGGTTGATTTGATCGTGCATGCGGGGGACGTGGGTCCTCGCAGCCTGCTTCAACGTTTGGAGACGATCGCACCCGTTGTCGCGGTTCGCGGAAACATTGATCATGAGCTTGCATTGCTGCCCGCGACTGAATTGATTTCTGTTAACAATCGATTGATATTTGTTCTTCACGATCTGAAGCTGCTTGACTTTGATCCGGTGACCACGGGCATTTCGATGGTGGTTTCGGGCCACTCGCACCAGCCAAAAATCGATCGGCGCGGCGGTGTTCTTTACATTAACCCTGGCAGCATCGGCCCCAGGCGATTTCGTTTGCCTGTTTCGTTCGCCAAGGTGTCTTGTAAGGAGCGAGAGTTCCTTGTTGAATTCGTTCACTTGGACCAGGGTCCACGAAGCAAGCTCGGGGAGCTGTTGTAGTGCACGCGTGCGAGCGACCCCTTGCCTCGCGTTCTTTTTCGTTACGACTCCAGGCGGCACCATGGAATCAGCCAGACTGTGCAGAGTTTTC
>JAFAQT010000364.1 GCA_019246215.1 Verrucomicrobiota bacterium | reverse complement strand
ATCAGCTCGGATGCGATGTGTTCCTGGAACTTGGGCCTGGCGAAGTACTTGCCGGCCTTGTTGGCCGGATCCACAAGGGGGCCGAAGTCCTTTCTGTCGCGGATCTTTCCTCTCTGGAGACGGGACTCGCCAGACTGCGCCACCTAGCGTGAGTCCAAAACCGAAGAGAAGAGCTAACCGCAGATTAACAGCTTTCACCGATGACTGTAGCCAACGACCCTGGCGCTAGTCGCCCCAAGAATTCAAACGGATGAGCCCACGCGTCATTGCTTTTCGTTCGGCGTTTTTGTTAAGTTTCTCTGTGGTTCTTCTGTTGGCCGGCTGCGTCAGTACGCCTCCTTATGTGTATCACTATATACCAGGTCGGACGGCTAGGATTGACAGCGGATACGCCGTGGCCCCCCATACTGCGCCTTTGCTGGTGAAAGAAGCAATTGACGCAGGAAACGAATTGGTCGGCAAACCCTACCGATACGGCGGAGGACACCAGAACTTTTATGATAGCGCTTACGATTGTTCCGGCGCAGTATCATTCGTGCTCCATTCAATCGGCAGAATGGACACCCCAACGCCATCCCAGGAATTGCGCAACTATGCGCAGGGTGGACCGGGTAAATGGATCACCGTTTACGCGAGCCAAGGACACGCATTTGTTGTCATTGCAGGGCTTCGCTTCGATACCGGGTACGGCTCCGGCGAACATGGGCCCCAATGGCTAACTCGCAGCCGCCGCGCCGACCGGTTTGTGATGCGCCATCCGGTTGGACTTTAGCAGCGCATGTCGGCGCGCCCGGCGTGCGACTCGGCAAGCGTTCCGCCAGCAAAGACTCAGGCGTTCTAATAACTTTACCGATTCCCTGAATAGGCCGCTGAACGGTTAGTTTGATTTAATTTAATAAGCACCCAAACGCCGGCATGCCGATCCGCCCTCACGTGCATCCTACTTCCCGCTTAGGCGTTCGCTGAAGCGGTAATACAAAAAGGAAACGGCCAAGAGGATCACGCCAACCACGAGACAAGATAAGATCCGATAGGGAGTCGAAACTTCCGCCGTGTCCAAAGCCAACACTTTCAATACGGTCAGGATCAGAAGACCAATCGCGGACACGCGATAAACCTTCCGTCGTGTCCAGACTCCCACCAACATGAGGCCAACAGCGAATCCCGACCATAAAACCGAAACGGAGGCTAACTCGATCCGAGGCATGAATTGCGTCGTAAAACGCTCTAATTCCAGGTTGGCAAAACCAAACAGGCTCATGATGCCGAGGAGTTCAAATGCGCCACTCAATAGCCGATGAGGCCCCGCGACACGGCCAGTCCGATCCAACCACACAACAAGCAGAAGACCAAGCACCGCCGAGAGGCCCCCGCTCCACCGACCAACAGCACCCTGCGTAAAGCAACCCGCATTGGCCGGTCCGCAAACGAAGTTGATCGCATCGCCAAAATATTGAAGAACGACAATGAGACCGATGAAAAACGTGCCTAGGAAGAGCGTCCGATCATTGGACTTGGCCGCCGCCCAATAGAGAATCACGAGCTCAGCTGACCAGAAGACGGTCACCCAGGAGTTGGCGAGTATCTGCTCCCAAAACACCAGAAGAAAAACGCTGGCTTGCGCGATGAGCCAGATCGAAAGGAGCCCCGGGGTTCGCCCGCGCCAGAACACCAGTGCGAGCCCCAAAGTGACAATCGCGTAGCTCAAGCTGACCAGAGCACCGGGCGACTTCTGGAAATTAAGAAGTGATTCTGAATACCAGCAACAGCACAATCCATTGATCACTGCCAAGAGGAACCCCTGCCTCAAGCTCCACTCCTTTCTGAAAGCGGCGCGCAAGAAAGGCATGATGGAGTACGCAGCGAATAAAACCTGGGTGAAGATAAAGGTTTCCAGGAACCAGTCTCTTCGATAGTCGCGCTGAGACCAGACGACGACCGACAGCCAGGTCAAAGCGGCGGTGCTGGCATAAAGCTGCCTCCAGTCCTTCGCGTAGGCGAGAATCTGGCCACCAACGGTCAGAATTAAGAGGTAGCTAAGAAAAAGGCCGGGATCGAACTGGGAGGAGGCAAACAACAGCGGCGCAAGTAGCCCGCCAAGAAAAGTGAGAATCGCCAGCGCCTGCGAAGCCCACAATGCGGCCAAACAGACGCCGATCGCGGTCGTTACAAGAATCAACACCACCGCCAGGCTACCGGGCAACAATCGTTCAACCTGACAGGCCGCATAGCTTGTCAGGTAAAGAGCACCTAATCCAACTCCCCCAATCCCGATATCCAAGCCTCGAAGCTGTTGTCGACGGCAGACGCTTCCACCTAATAACAGCGCCACGCCGCCGATGAACCCAATCGAGATTCTGACGGCAGGTCCGATCCATTGCTGGTCAAAAGCGTATTTAAGAAAAAATCCGATTCCGATGACCAGGATCAGCACACCAATTCCAAGAAGCCATTTCTGGCCGACCGCCAGTTCGGCAGAGCCGCCTCTGAACGGGCTTTCCTCTTGTACTGTTTTATTCACCTCCGGCGGAAGCGGTGGAGGGCTTTTGCCGCCTGGCGACGCGCCGCTCCCCTGAACACCCGACAACGGTGCGGTTACTTCCGAACTCGGTTGGGAAACGGCGAGAACCAGCAGCCGCAGAGATTCGAGTTCTGACCTGAATAAGGTCAATTCGGAGTAAACCTGAAGATCAATACCGCATTGGGGACAAAAACGTTCCCCGGAAGCGGCATTGCATTTCGGACACAGCATCTCGAACCGAAGCCTAACGGGTAGGACCTGCGCTCACAACCGCCGAATCTGGGTTGTTGTTCGTCTTTTCAATGGTTTTGTAAGGCCTGGATATCGCTCAAATCCTTCTCCCGGATCGGCTTGACCCTGCGCTTCATCTCGATGAGTTTGCCTCGGGACGCCACCAGTACGGTTCGTCCGCACACTGTTAGCTTCCGCGCGTCGGCGACCAGATCATCAAAGCTGTTTTCGCGTGTCAGGAACATATCGATCTGTTTGTATGGCTCTCCGGGACACCAGAACGTGAAGACCAAAGCATTTTTCTCGCGTATTAACATCTCAATCCGTTCGCGATTAAGGATCGTCTCCGCAGGAACCGGAGCGCGGGGAATGAACTTGAGTTGATTCAGGGTCGAAATGAACCGGCACAGATTCATCTCGTCCGGAGAGACGGCAATATCCAGATCGAGCGTCATGCGTTGAATCCCGTGAAGCACCATCGCTGCGCCTCCAGCGACGACGAACTGCACCCCTTTATCCACAAGGACGCAAAGTATATCAATGAGGTGACTCTGCTGATGATCGCGCACCACACAATCTCACGCACCAGAGGCCACAGAGCAAACGGCACATGAAACGCTGAACAGTCAATTTCGCCTTGCCGACGGATGCTCCCTACTCCCCTAGTCGTTCTCCTCCTCTTTGTCGTTCTTTTAGTCGGTCGAAGTTATTCTCAAATCCGAGGCCGTTCACGCTCGAAAAAAGCCGGAAAAATGCTTTCCTCCCCGACTCGATGAATAACTTCGACCGACTATAAAGAACGACTGCGAGAGCAGGTACATGTCGCTGACCTGACGATCAGGAGCAGCGGCCTCGAACACTTTCGGTCCATTCTTCGCGGTGGATCGCCCAGCGTTCGTGGTCCCTCCAGCGGCCCGCAACCTTCAAATACCGTGGAGAGAAACCTTCCATGCGAAAACCGATACGCGCCACGAGTGCCTTAGAATTGGCATTCCCCGGCTGGATGTTCGCTTCGATCCTATGTAACATCAGTTTTTCGAAGGCATAGGACAACACGAGATCAAGGGCCTCAGTCATATATCCCTGGCCGGCAAAGCTTGCCCCAACCCAATAACCCAAATAAGCGCTCTTCAGATTGCCCAGAAAGATTTGAGAGAGATTGCAAACCCCTATTATCCTGAAGTCTTTCTTTCGGCATACAAGGCAAGCACATACCGATTGACGGCGGCAATATTGCAGGTAGCGCGCATAAGCTTCCGGAGTCGATGCCGGTGTGGCCCAGGGATAAAGAAAACGCCGACTCGCAATGACCAGGTGTGTGAACTCGTCCATATCACTCTTGTGAGGGCGACGAAGAAAGACTCTCGAACCTGTTATCAGAGGATTTGGTGAGTTCTTGGACATCATTGCAGGGTGCTCACGGTGCTTTCACCCACGAAATATGAAGCAGGTGCAGGGCTCTACCTGCGAAAAATATCCGTGGTATCGTTTTTGTCCTTATC
>JAFAQT010000378.1 GCA_019246215.1 Verrucomicrobiota bacterium | reverse complement strand
GAGCAGGAGGAAAAAAGTGTCCGGGATCGACGGACGGAATTGTGAAGATGTGCACGACCTGCGGCCGTTTGCAGGAACCTGCTGCCGCATTAAGACATCATTACTCGCTGCTTTCCCACGCTGCCTGATCGCTCCATCGCGCTCGTTGGCCGGTATTTGGATCCAGTATCAAACGATGCGCATGATGACGGGTGTCGAAGTCGAACATATTAACCAGCGAACCGGCGAGCACGTCGAAGGAATTATTACCTATTCTCCCTAGATTCCAGTTATCTTCGATGAACCGCAAAACTGAAGTTTGATCGGTAACACCATGATCGACGAAATTCTGTTTCGCATAACGTGAGATCACAAGGAGCGGCAAACGCGGGCCATATGCGAATCGTCCCTGGTAGCCCCCAAGAGGCGTATTTGCTCCAGACTGATTGGGTCCGGTCAATACATCAAACGGGGTCTGGGAATGGTTCACCACGGGCGGCATCGCGTGATCGTACCATCCGTCTGAGTCGTCGTAACAGATAACAATCGCCATGTGCTCCCAATAGGGGGACTTCATCAATCGATTGATTGTCGTTACCAGAAATTGCTGTTCCAAAAGAGGATTCGAATAACCCGCATGACCGTCCTGGTAAGCGGCAGCTTTCAGATAGGATACACTGGGCAGGTTGTTGGCATCCAAAGCCTGCCAGAAGCGGGTGATATCGTATTGGTGATTCGCCTGATCCGTGGCTCCGATTGCCGCTATAGAGGTAGGCGGTTTGTGCGTTGGATTTGCCGTAGAAGCGTAATACTGGAATGGTTCATGATGCGCGATGTAGTCGGCCTTAGGCTTGCCGTTGCTTCCAATGTGCGTGGCGCTGATATCATCAAAGCCTCCTTCGAACCAACCCCACGTTATACCCTTTGCATTGAGCAGGTCGCCTACGTTCACGTTCTTTGGATCCGTGATCGCGAATGTTGGTACAACAGACGCAATGTCACCGGTAGGATCATCGTCGGAAATAACTGTACCGTTATAAACCGTGCCGGAAATATCAGGCGATGCGCCATGGGTTTGACCCGAGATCAGATTCAGAGCCCCTGGGGTCGAAGGACCTGTCGCCGTTCCGTAAGAGTTGTCGCTCATTGCGAAGTTCTGCGCGTAGTTCCAAAGTGCGGTGACAGTATTCCCGTCAAAATAGTCCATTACCTTTGTGGGACCCCCTGTCTCAGGTGTCCCGGTAAATTGAACGAACATGTCCATCAGTCCGTGATCGAACGCCTGTTGTTCCGCCATATAGTCATGGTCCTGATCGGCAGTCGCAGCTTCTGCAGGACCGAGGCGCTGCGGTTGTAAAGAATTCTGATTATTATTCAACAATGCATGATCCAGACCATTCACGATGGGGGTGTCTGGCTTGGCGTCAAAACGTGGTTCGCCGGCGAGGTTGAGCGCGTGCGGATATCTGGCGAAGTAATGGTCAAAAGAGATGTTCTCTTGAAATATGACGACGATATTGTGGATCGGATACGTAGTCGCACCGCTGCCTGATCCGTCATTCTCTTCTGCAATAGAACTGGTTACTGCCACCGTCGCAGTTATCGCGAACGTAAGAGTTTTGAAAAAAGTTTTCATTGATCTTCTATTGATTTGTAACTCTTTGCTAAGCGTGTTTTTAGAATATAATGCCGCGCCCCTGCAGTTCTATCTGCCCGAAGTGTTTCAGAAAACTAATCCGCCACTATTAAAGCGGACAACTTAAGAAAGGTGACAATCTCGTGACAATTGTCTCTAAAAGCTGGGGACGCGTTTTCGAAGTGCGGCATAGCAAGGCAGGGAGCAACGATTTTCGCGGCAGCGGCTCCCTTCCTCAGGCGCATGGTGGTCGGGCTTGATACCTGAAGCTTTGAAGTTTGCTCCACGAGACACGGCTGCGGCCTACTATTGCAGGTTCACCCTGCGTCCTGAGCCGGATTTTCAGGATGACCCCAACCTGCTGGTGAATACCGACCACGGGCGAGCTACGAGGATGGTATTCCACACAGCAAGCGTTCGTTGTTGTGGGCAAGAGCTTCTATGGCGTCGAAGGCCAGAACCAGGTCGAGCCGATCCTGGCAAGCAAACCCGTTATCGTCGGACCATACATGGAAAATTTCAATACATTGTCGGCGAACTGCCCAGAGCCGGCGAAAGGAATCTGCTCTTTCTCCACTCGGGTCCAAGGAAGTCGATACCTACGATTGGATGATAATCTGCGGCTGAGTCATCAGATAACCATCCCACGCGCCAAAGATCTCCTTGATTGAGGCTGGGAGCCACGAGACAAGTAGGGTGGCTTTCACGACTGAAATGAGTGCCATTGCTATCCCTGATGTACTTAACAGGTTCGTCATAACGACGCTGACTTTTGAGGATCTTGCGAGCTGGGATGGTGAAGAACTCGGGGCCGCATTTGACCCATATGCCGTTATTGGACTGATTATTTCCAAGGCGGTTGTCGAAGCAAAAGCGGATTTGGAGAGCTCCTCACACGGGGTGGTGCTGAAATCCACCCGCTTGCGAAAGACAAGCCAAGACCAGATTGAGCTGCGTTTTGCTAAGCCTCAGGGAGGATTCGGTTTTTTCTATCATTCCTCAGGGACAACTTCGCTCACGGTGAGTGTCCTGGATAACGATGAAACCGTGCTTGAGGAAGATGTGTTTCGCGACAGAGAAGGATATGCTGGAGTGATCCACTCCAGGGCGGAAATCGCGATCGTAAGGATAGCGGCGAGTATTGAAACCCCGAATGCTGCTGAAGGCTCCTGTTTTTATATAGACGATCTTTCTTTCGGCAGAGAGCTCAAAGGAATCTACTAGCGAGAATCGCATTCCGACCGACCGGCTTGAATTCGTCCACTAACAAGTCTATCAGCGATGGCGCGCCTACCCATGATTGACATGAGCAGCGTAGTATGATTTCTCGTCGGAAGTTTCTAAGAAGAAGCAGTCAAGCAGGTGTCGCAATGACAGCGGCAGGTGCTGGTCTCGGGTCGATGTTTGCCGAAGTTATCAAGCCCTCAGCTGAAGCAGGTGTCGAACTTTCCGTGTTCGAACAGCGCGCGCGGCGATCGTTCGAAATTCGTTGTGATTCCGCGTGGTCTGCTAGCTGTGGAAAGAATTCGATTCCGGCGACGAATGGCGACGAGGAACGCTATTTGGATAAGCGGGCAAGCTTTGCCAAGAGCTTACCTCACAACGATCTGGGTGAAGTTGAACCGCACGCTTACAACGACTGGCTTTCCATTCTCGCCAGCGGAGATTCTGGCCGGTTCGAAGAGGTTCCCCGTGATCCATCGGCGGTCGCTAAGCTGAACAATCCACAGGCAACCTATGCTTTCGATCTGGTCGGCATCGATAGTCAACGCTACCCATTTACCTCCTCCACCCGCCTTTGCCAGCGATACGATTGCCGTCGAAACGGCAGAGGCTTACTGGCAAGCGCTAACGATCGATGTGCCATTCCAGAACTACGAAACCAATGCATTGATCACGGCGGCTCTGTCAGATCTTAACGCCTTTTCGCATCCCGTCGGCTCAAGTCCGGCAGGAAAAATCACAGCAAGAACACTGTTTCGCGGTGAAACCGTGGGCGACCTCATCGGTCCCTACATCAGCCAGTTCCTTTGGCTCGACGTTCCGTACGGTATCAAAACCTTCGACCAACGCTATCGCTTCCCTGTCCGCTATCAAAAATTCTTAACCGAGTTCGCTGAGTGGCTGGCGTGCCAACGGGGTGCCGGACCTGCGACGAAACTAAAGTTTGATTTGGAGTCGCGATACATCTGCAGCAACCGTGAGCTCACCGAATATATGCATCAGGATTTCAATTTCCAAACCTATCTCAATGCCGCGTTGATCATGTTGCGGCTCGGCCGTGAAGCCCTCAATCCGACCAATCCTTATCTCGGATCAAAGGCACAATTTGGCGATATTACTTTTGGAAACAAGAACATCTTGTTCTTGATCGCCCAGGCTGCTCTGCTCGGGCAGAAAGGTGCCTAGCCTATTGCCAAAAAATGGTTGGTGCATAGGCGACTGCGCCCGGAGTGTTTCGGCGGCCGCATCGAAGTACACGCCTCCGGACGAAAGCCTTACGATATCCACTCGGATATTCTAAACTGCGATGCCATTGCTCGGGTGAAGGCGGCGTATGGTAATTGCTTACTACCGATGGCGTTTCCCGAAGGGTGTCCGACTCATCCGTCGTATCCCGCAGCGCACGCTACCAATGCCGGCGCATGTGCAACCGTTCTGAAAGCGTTTTTTAATGAAGACTGCCCGATACCCTATCCGGCTGAGGCGACCTCTGATGGATTGGATCTCAGGCCTTGGAAAGGTGAGCCGCTGACGCTTGGAAACGAGATTAATAAGCTGGCCAATAATATCGCGCCGGGCCGGGATGCGGCCGGAGTTCACTATCGATCGGACAGCATTAACGGCCTTTTCGTTGGCGAGGAACAGGCTCTCGGCCTGCTTTGCGATTATAGCCGGACCTATAATGAGCGATTCGATGGCTTTTTGATGTCCACCTTCCGCGGAGAAAAGGTCAGGATCGTTAACGGCGAGTTAAAATCGGTTTGACGGCATGAGCCTTGAATCGTTGATGACAGAGCTGCAGACGCTCAATTTGTCTGTCGAGACGTTAGCAGTCCTGGGGGCTGAGCTGCGGTTGCGATCTGAAGGGCTCAGCGGTGATCCCCGTGTGCGCTCACTGTTGCAGGCTATCGTGGAGAAAATCGATCCGGAATTATTCGACGGACTGAACCCGAACCAGGAGCATAGCGCTCTCGCATATATCCAGACCTCTTTTCGGCAAGCTATCGATCTATTGGAGAATCCCGCGTGTCCACCGGGGTGGACCTACGAGGATCCTATTATCCTCGAATCCCAGGGGCAACTATCGCGGTTGATCGCACGCAGTATCGAAAGGGTTGCAGCGCAAGTACCGGACCTTGGCTTAACGCTGTGTCAGCCCGGCGTTTTTCTTGATATCGGCACGGGCGTTGGCTGGCTCGCAATCGAGGCAGCCCGCGCCTGGCCAGCTCTGCGTGTGGTAGGCATCGACTTTTGGGAGCCGGCGTTGAACCTAGCGCGTAAAAATCTCACCCAAAGCGGCGTCGCTGATCGGGTGGAGTATCGCTTGCAAAGAATAGAGCAGCTCGATGACGACGCCGTGTTTATGCTGGCCTGGCTACCTGGACCCTTTATAGCCGCAGGAACGATGGTTGCGGCTCTGGAACGCGTTTACCAAGCACTTAAGCCGGGTGGTTGGCTCGTACTTGGGTTTTATCCACCAGCACCAAATGCGCTCGGCCAATTGCTCACTGATTTGCGGATCGTGCGCGGCGGTGGGCATCCTTGGACGACGCAGGAGGTAGAGGAGCAGCTCGGCAGGACGGGCTTCCAGCGGGTCGAGGCATCGTCACCCTTGCCTTCAGTCGTGTTGCTGTTGGGTCAGCGGCCGGACTACGATTAGATTGTTATGAACGAGGAAAACCGGTACACATGACCACGTCGAGGTCGCGATCAACCTGGTAGGGTTACGAAAACTTGCGAAATGGTCAGAGAACGGCCGATTGCGCGGTCATTGAGTGGCGCGATCCGAAGCCGGTCCCCGATGCGGACCTCATCTTCAGGCAAGC
>JAFAQT010000082.1 GCA_019246215.1 Verrucomicrobiota bacterium | reverse complement strand
CCGTCCGGGCTCCACGCAACCCCGTAAACGGAGTCAGTGTGCCCCCGCAACGTGGCAAGCAATTTGCCCGTCGCGGGTTCCCACAGCTTCACGCTCTTGTCACTAGAGCCCGACGCCAGTGCCTTTCCGTCCGGACTCCAGGCAAGGCTCCAGACATAATCCGTGTGCCCCTGCAAGGTAGCAAGCGAGTTGCATGTGGCGGCTTCCCAAAGTTTCACCGCCTGGTCAGCAGAGCCAGAGGCCAAGACCTTTCCATCGGGGCTCCAAGCCACGCTGTTGACCTGTTCGGTGTGTCCTTGGAAGCTCGCCAGCAATTTGCCTGTCAAGACCTCCCAGAGTTTCACCGTCCGGTCAGTGGAACCAGAGGCTAAGGTCTTTCCATCCGGACTCCAGGCTACGCTGCAAACCTGGTCGGTGTGGCCATGCAAGGTGGCCAGCAGTTTGCCAGTCGCGGCCTCCCAGAGCTTCACCGTCTGGTCACTAGAACCGGACGCCAGGGTCTTTCCATCCGGACTCCAGGCCACGCTGCGAACCGAGCCGGTATGTCCCATCAAGGTACTCAGCAGTTTGCCTGTCTTGGCCTCCCAAAGCTTCACCATCTGGTCACGGGTACCGGACGCAAGGGTTTTTCCATCCGGGCTCCAGGCAAGGCTCCAAACAGAGTCGGTGTGCCCTTGCAAGGTGGTTAGCAGTTTGCCCGTGGCAACCTCCCACAGCTTCACTGTCTGGTCAGTGGAACCCGATGCCAAGATCTTTCCATTCGGGCTCCAGACTACCTTCTCAACCTGACCAGTATGGCCCTCCAGGGTGGCCAGCAGACGGCCCGTAGAGACCTCCCAGAGCTTCGCTGTCTGATCAGAAGAGCCCGACGCCAGCGTCGTTCCGTCCGGGCTCCAGGCTACGCTCCGAACCTCATCCGTATGCCCCTGCAATGTCCTCGATAGCTTCCCGCTTGCGGTCTCCCAGAGCTTTACTGTGTGATCACTGGAACTTGAGGCCAGGGTCTTTCCATCTGGGCTCCAGGCCACGCTTAAAACCGGGCCTTCATGTTGGCGATAGACTGGCGTTTGCCAAAGCGGTCTCCCAGAATAGCCCGCCAAGGCTGCTCCATTTACTTCTCGCCGAGCCTCCTGCTCATCGACTGGATCGTGGGCAGCATCCAAAAGGACCGGGTACGATTCATCGAATTTTGAACCCTCAAATTTTTCCCGACCAAAGCCTGCAAATCCAAGCGCGCGCGCACCCATAAGAGCAGCAGCAAAATAGTTTCCGCGTGCAGCGTTTAGCTTGGCCCGCTCAATCCAGGCGCGGCCCTCCTCGATCTGCGCACGCGCCAATTGCTCCTGCAGCTTCGCGCGGGACTCTTCCGCTGCTTTTGTAGCTTCATCGGCGAGCTTTTTTTCTCTTAACGCCTCCTTTGACCCTTCCTCTGCACGCGCTGCGGCTTCATCGGCGAGCTTTTTTTCTTTCAACGCTTCCTTCGACTGTTCCTCTGCGCGCCGAGCGGCTGACGTCGCTTCCAGGGCGGCCCGATCAGCTCGAGTCCCCTCTTGGCGTGCACGTGCCGACTCTTCTGCCGCACGCGCAGCGGCTACATCCGCCCGCTGCTTTTGTTGGACTGCAAACCACAGGGCGCCGATCGCAAAAATCAGCAGCACGCTTACGCAGCCTAACGCGATAGCGAGCCGATGGCGGCGCCGTTTTTCGCTTGCTGCGAGAGCCTCAGCTTCTGCTAATTTTCGTTTTGCTTCTTCAGTCCGCCGCTCCGCTTCTCTCGTCAAACGGCGCTCCTCCCGCTCTTTTCGTCCGCGAACGACGAGCGGTGCCAGCACGTCATGGGTGATCTCAAGTCGCTGAATCCCACCGCGCTGTTCGGGTGTGAGCAAACGTCGCGCGATCAATGCGTCAAGGACGCTCTCAGGCGCCCTTACACCTAGCCGCGCTAGCTCGGCCACTGCGTCCTCTCGTGCAACCGGATTGCGGTGGCCTCCCACCGTCACCATCCGGTCTTCGATATATTCACGCACCGCTTCGCGCTCGACATCCATAAAAGCGGCAAAACTCTCGTCATAAAAACGTTGCAGAATGTCAGCTCCCTGCGACTTGACGAGCTCGGCCGAGATTGCCTCCAGCGGCGGCTCCGCTTCCAATCGGGCGGCGTTGAGCCGCTCACACACCAGGCTGATCAAGGGAGGAACTGCCTCGATCTCGCCAAGGGGCGTATCCTCCGTCCGCTGCGCAACGAACCTGACAATCTGCTCACCCACGTGATCCGATACAAGACACAAACCATCCATGCGACCCGGACGAACCACCGCTTCCAAGGCTTGCGCACCCGTGAGCAGGCGCAAGGGCATCCGGTTGCGCATCAGCGAGGGCATCGTGCTATTCCACTGCTCGAATTGGGCCAGGAAATCTTCCCTCAACGCGAGTACGACCCGGGCCACTGTCGTACCAAAGTCGTAGTCGAGCGCGCGCTGTGGCTCCTTCTCAAGAAGAGCTTGCAGCCCGGCCGGAGCGCGGTTTTCGACCAGGTCGGCGATTTGGGTGAAGAGCTCAATAACTTCGGCATTCCGTATCTTTGTTTCCCCAGTCGCCCCACCACCCAAAGTAAACAGTTCCTCAAACTGATCGAAGATAAGCACAGGCGGCCGATCTGCAATTTCTGCTGGCCGCAGTCTTTCGTGCGCGTAGATCTCCCAAAGACTGTGTAGCGGCGTCCAGCGCTCCAGCAGCGTCGCCGCGTCCGAATCAGAATTCGCGCAGATCGTCGCCAACGCCTTTCGAACTTGGTCATGCAGCGAGGGAGAGCTCGAACTGAAATCCAAAAGCAAATGAACCGGTCGGAAGCGCTCAACGCGCAACTTCGGAATCAAGCCAGCCCGCAGGAGCGAGGTCTTACCTAGGCCAGAATTTGCGTACAACACTGTGAGCGGGTGTTCGCGAACTCGCAAAAAGATGTCGCGGATCTCTGCGCTTCGTCCGAAGAAATAGTGCTGGTTGTCCTCAGTATATGGATGCAGACCGAGCCACGGGTGATCTGGATCCACGATTGCCCGCCCTGCCCCTTGAGAAAGAACTCTTTCAGGCATTTTTAATCCCGCGGTTGTCCCGCCACCCGGTATTCTTCCAGCCACTTTCGCAGCTTGATTGTAAAAGCGGGCGTCACCGATCCATTAAGCAGGCGATCGAAGTGGATCTTCGCAAAACTCGCCGGCTCCAACCTAGGCTCTGGGGTATCGTCGATGACTATCGGTAGGTAAAAGACAAATCCATCGACGTGTCGTTGCGCCGCCCAGCGCCGTTCGGTGTGCACGAATCGAGTGGGATCGGACTCAGTGGCCCGAGAGATCACTGACACAAAGAAACTGCACCCGCTTTTCACCGCAAATTCAAGGTTCCTCTGGTAATTCTCGCCGGCGTGCAACCGTTGTTTATCCACCCAAACTGGAATCTGTGTGGAGCGAAGCCCGCGCACGAGGGTCCCTACCGCCTCTATGTCATCTCTGGAATAACTGATGAAAACGGCACCGCGTGGCATCTCATCGGGCATTTGAGTTAAAACGTCCTCGCCAGTCGCCATGGTAGTGTATTCCCTGTTCCAGCGCTCAGTCAATTCGCGCACAAAATCGGCAGGATCGCCCGGAATAATTCGCGTAGTGCCTACTACTTTGTTGAAGAAAAAAATCAGGGGTTCTCCCAGGTTCTCCGGAAGATCGGCTAGATAGGCTTGAATATCGTCCTTGCGCCGGTCGGTGAATCTTCCTCCCTTCACCAGGAAAAGAAAAAAGCGGACCAGCCAATCGTGAAAGGGCGAGCCAAGGAGAAGAAGATATCGGGTTTTGAGCAGTAGGAAGAGGCGTTCTAGCTGAGCGTGGTGACGCGTCAAACCGCAGATGAATTCCAAATAGTCTTCTTCCCAGATTGCAAAGTTAGGGTAAGTTTGCCGGCTGCCGACGATATGATAAACAAGCGCCGGGTCGATTCTTTCAGGCACGTCCACCGGGCGCTTATAATCGTAGGAAAGGACGTGGTCCTGACGCCGAAACCCGGGCCGGGACCGCTCCAAAGCGGTTGTCAGCAGGGAGTCGATTGCGCCGTAGAGATAGAGGTCAAAATCGGTAATCGATGCCAAGTCACAGAGAGCGCGAGGCGGGGAAAAACCGAGTTTTTCCAAAAGTTCGGACATCTCTATATAGATGGACTTGCGCGACCCACCGGAAAGCAAGTACTCGCATGCCACCCGGTTCAGGGAAATGGGTGATCCTTCTCTGACCGGCAATTTCAGCCGGGCCGCAAGCTGAGGAGCCAAAGCGCGATAAAGAGGTAACTGCCCGTCCCCATTCGGGTCAGGTACAGTGACCAGCTCCGGACCGACAAAAGGGATTACCTGCCGATTGTGGATCTCTCGCAACAGGTCGCGCCAATCGTCCTCCGGCAGGAAAGAACCTATTCCCATGAAGCAGACGTAACATAACAATCGGAAATCATATAGGAAAGCTTAAGAGTGCGGCGAGATCGAATAACTCAAGGCACCACCCTGCAATCATCAAACCTGAGTAATGCAATGTGTTCTTCCCATTGAATTCACGGCTTCTTGGCTTCTAGTGTCCTGGAGCAGTGCGTTCCCCTGGCCCCAGCATGGGTATTCAAGTTCATGAAGACAATTCTCGTGTCAGTCGATTTTTCCGACGTCACTCTGAAAGTAGTCAAAGCAGCAATCCATTTGGCGAAGCCGTTTCAGAGCAGAATCATCCTGGTGCATGTGTTTGAAAGCGTCCCCCCACTCACTGATATCGGCGGAGGCCGGGAGGCAGTCCCGGTGCCTCAGACTTTCCAGCCGATTTCTGCGCCCGACTACACCCCTAAGTTCGCGGACCTTCAAGAGATGATTTCTTCAGTCGGATTGGAGTCAACGGTCGTACAGCTCGAGGGGGGCCCAGCCAATCTGATCCTGTCACAGGCAGAGAATTCGCGTGTCGACCTCATCGTTCTCGGATCCCATAGTCGAGGTCCGCTTTCTCATCTTTTCCTGGGCAGCGTTGCTGATGGCGTTTTGCAACGGGCTAGATGTCCTGTGCTGATCGTTCCGGTAACGGACGCGCAGTGACCCGGTCTGGCTTGCCGCGCGCAACCAGTTGCGGCTAAACTTTTGCTCTTGTGAACTTCGCGACGCTCTCCGGGCTCGCCGTGCTGAACCCCGGCGGGCGAGACCCTGATCAAAGCTTTGAAGACGGGCCCGGTAAGCCAGACGAAACGCTCCATCCACCAGTCAATTATCACGCCTACGCCGCCTGTACCCGCGGGGCTTTCTATCGCAGACCAGCGTTCGCGGCACGCCATCGAAGCGTTTTACTGCTTCTCCGTGGAGATTTGACTGAAGCGCAACGCGCTCTTGTGGTCCTGAAGGCCCATGGATGCTTCGTCGCAATCGCCTTCAAAGAATCGGGCACCCAACAGGTCTCCCGCCAATTGTCGAAGCCGAAGCGAATCCAGCGCTTTCGCGAGCTTGCCTCAAGTGCAGATCTCTGTCTGTCGAGTACATCTGATCTCCTTCCCCTTTTTGCGTCCGTTTCCAAACGCACAATCCATGTACCGACGCCTTATCCGTTTGAACATTCCTCCTGGAACTTTTCGCGGCCGGTGAACGAACGGCAAGGCCTGTTCATTGGGACACGGGAGTTCAATGTTCTTTCACGCAACCATCTCCTGGCTTTGTCTGCTGCACGGACCTTTTCCGTCCCGGTCACGGTCATTAATCCGGAACGCAAATCGGGTCTGCAGCGGTTACAGGCGTTGAAGTTTCCGGAGGAGCAACTCACGGTGCAAACACCCTTGCCGTACCCGAAGTACTTACGATTGATTGCCAGCCATCGAGTGGTGTTGCAATTTGACCTGGGCTCCGTCCCGGGACAAGTCGCGGGAGATAGTCTGCTCTGCCGAATCCCAACCGTTGGCGGAAACGGCACGGTAGAACGAGTCGCGTTTCCAGAGCTACACGGGAGTGGACGAACATTCGATCAACTCGCCGAACTAACCCGGCGCCTGTTTAACGACGAAGGTTTTTACCAAGAACAATTAGCAGCTCTAGAGAGGTGTGCGGCGGCGCATCTCTCTTTTGCGAAAGGTCTCGAAGCGCTTTCTCGACACTTCCCAGGGCTTACTTGAACGGGTCTGGCGCCTAACGTAAGCTGCAAGAACTTCATGACCCGGCAGACGCACGCGAACCAATGTCCTCTGGAAGAGCTGTCTCTGAATGCGATCGTTGAGCTCCTGCGGAGGAACGGCATGCGGATTACCAGGAATCGCATCCGGATCATCGACACGCTGCTTCGAGCGGAGAAGCCGCTTTCACTAGATGAAATCCAGACCAGAACCGGAGCTGCAGATTATGCAACGGTGTTTCGCGTGATGACGGTTCTGGAGAACCTTCAGGTTGCGCAGAAAGTTAATTTAAATCGTTCCTGCAGTTATTACGAGCTGGTTAACCCAAAGCAACATTACGACCATATCATCTGCACCGAATGCGGCCGCGTCACTCTTATGATCGATTCTTGTCCGGCAGAAAAAGTGGAACGCAAGATTGAAAAGAGATACGGATTCTCAGATATCCGCCATTCACTGGAATTCTTCGGGAAATGTCGTGAATGCAGCTAGGGTGAAAATAGCACCGGAGTTGTTGCATTAGATTAGTGCACCACGTTCGAGGCTGGTTTAGCAGCGTACTTGATGCACTATCTAGTGTACCGTCTCCTGAATCCCTTAAGTTTCGCCGTAGGCCAGTTGGCTGTTTTTCAAGGCGCGAGCGACGAGCATATCAAGATCGATATGTAAGGAGCGAGCAACGCGGAAAAACAGCCAACCGGACACGGCCCAGAGGGTTGCGTTCAAAATGGGCCGGCGGCTGCGTTGCTCGTCGGTTACGTATCCATCAGATATGCGCCCTCCTCGCGCCTTGCCGGCGGCCCATTTTGAACGCAACGAAACTCAAGGGATTTAGGAGACGGTACACTAGATGCGGACCGGGACGCCATGCGCAACCAGAAACCGTTTCGCTTCTCCCACCGTATACTCCCCAAAATGAAAAATACTGGCAGCTAGGACTGCGTCCGCCTTTCCTTGTGTCAATACATTCAGGAGATGCTCCAGTTTACCCGCTCCGCCGCTCGCTATGACCGGAATCCCGACGGTCGAACTCACAGCGGCAGTTAAGGCGATATCGTAACCGTCCTTGGTACCGTCTGCATCCATGCTTGTTAACAGAATCTCTCCGGCACCCCTCCTCTCGACCTCCTGGGCCCACTCAACGGCATCCAACTCCGTCCGATTCCGACCACCGTGTGTGAACACAGTCCACTGGTTCGGACCAGTTCGTTTTGCGTCGATTGCGACCACGATACACTGAACCCCAAAAGCTTCGGCGGATCGCGAAATCAATCCCGGTTCCCGGATCGCGGCGGTGTTAATGCTAACCTTATCGGCCCCGGCAAGCAGCATTTCCCGTACATCGGCTGCGGCTCGAATGCCACCCCCAACCGTGAGCGGCATAAAGCATTGCTCTGCGGTGCGTTTAACCATCTCGACCATGGTTCGCCGGTTGTCGGAAGAAGCAGTGATATCAAGGAATACCAGTTCATCAGCCTCCTGGCGGTTATATTCCATTGCGCATTCCACTGGATCACCTGCATCGCGCAACTGCAAAAATTTTGTGCCTTTAACGACACGACCATCGGTAACATCGAGGCAGGGTATTATTCTTTTGGTCAGCATCTCCGCAGGAATTTACCGCGTTGCTCGCTCAGTCAGCCAAAACCGCGATCGATCGTCAAAGTATCCAAATACCCCTGTGGAACGCCAATTTCCATTCGACGCGACGCTTGGATGCGATCCCTTCTTTGAGAGATCAATGAGTCTCTGCCGGTCAGGCAAGAACGCCCCCCGAATGAATAGCTCTCCGGTTTCGTCCGGTTTCGAACCCATCGGCACTTCGGGCCGCTCTGCCATTGATGTGCCCCTCTTCTCTTGGACTGAAACCCGCGCCTCCACTGTCGCGTGAAAATTCCCCACCAGCGTCGCGGCTCCTTTCCGCTCGTACTCTTTCAAGGGAAGCGCGGCGAGCGGAAGATCATCGTAAAAAATCAACTCGATGTCCGCGTGCTGCATGCGACCAGCGAAATAGTCGATTTGCTCCGGTTCGAGTGGGGCATCAATGATAAACACCCTGTGAAATGGCGAAAATGGCCTTCTCAAGAGCCTGCGAACGACGGGGCTTTCGGCCGCAGTCCGCGTCGGTTTGAACTTCTCGACCTGATGCTGGAGGCTTCTTCTTGAACGAGCTCCAATCATACTGGTCAGACCTGCCGCCAAATTACCAAGCACGTGAAGTGGCGAAGCGCAAAGATCTATCTCGCCCGCTTTCAGTTTCAATTGGGACACTAGCAGCTGCACACCCTGCCTCAGCTGGTCTTGGGACCATCCCCTGAATGTGAGATGATGCGGTGTTTCCCGTACGAGGCAAATCAGCGCTGCCGAGCGCTCAGGCCGATCTTCTACCGCACCCAATTTGCCCAGGCGCAGCCATCGTACCTGGGAACGAACCTGCCCGACACAAATCTTTGACGGAATTTTCCTGAGAACTCCTTCGAAATGGGAACCGACCCATCCTCTCTTTGGAATTATATAAACTTTCGGCTCAAGAGCGCCTACCCAGGAAACGAACTCGTCGTGTGGCGCTGAATGATCGCACAGAATTGGTACTGCCCCGATTTGAAGCGCCGCGAGGAGGTAACTATACATTTCCTGGGAGGGATCGATTCCAATTAGGATGCGGTCACCTGAACCCACCTTTTTCTCGCGCAACTCGAAAGACAGATAATCGACAAGACGATTCAGTCCTGAATACGTCAAGACTCTGTCTCCGGAGAGACAGCGATCGATCAGTGCCGGAACCCCAGGCTGCAGCTCGGAGCGCTTTCTGAGAGTTTCAACAAAATTCATCATCAATCGAGGCGCATCGAGAACCGTCCGGAAAATGTCTCTTGCGGCGGAATCGTTTGAATGCCCAGCTTCTTCTCGAACGGTCGCTGTTCCTGGTGATCAGGCAACCCCCAACAGGGCTCAACGCAAATGAAGGGATTCAAATCACTCCAAATCGTAAAATAGGGGGCATCCGAGAGATCGAATTCAACCTGTCGGTTTCGCCCGTAATCCAGAAGCTTAACGACACAACTGTCGGCTTCGACCGTTTCGAGCAGGAATGATCCTGGCAAATCAAATGGTTTTATCGGCATGGTCGCGCCATCCGATTCAAACTCGACGGTTTCTCCGCTGAGCAAGTTGTTCGGAGCCAGGTGCCGCCGGTATGTTCCTTTCGGCAAAACGATCCGGGCTTGTTCGAAAGACGAAATTCCAAACCCGGGATGCAATCCAAAACTCACGTGAGACTGGCGCTCCATCTCTTCGTTATGAAAAAGGAAAGTCACTTCCACCATGTTGCGGTCCAGAGTGTATTTGATCTGAAAAGAGACCTTGCGTGGGTATTCTAATGCCAGGATATGATCGGCTGGGAGTGAGTAGCTAAGCGTGGCTCGCTCGGCAATTACAATTTCGGGGTCACTGAACGTTTTATGCCTCAGAAATCCATGATTTCCGCCGCGGATCTCGTCTCCTTCGTACAACGTCCTTCCATTTTTGAGCCGGTGTAAAAAGTACCCCATTACGGTCGCGTGACCCTGCCAACCTTGCTGGGCCGGCTTGACCTCTCCATCGCGATAAAGGTATCCGGCCCAGTCGCTCTCGGTTGCGTGTCGTGCAACACTTACCAGCTCTGCCCCAAGGTTATCAACCTGAAGCCGATATCCACCATCCCGATCGACTATCTCGTGCAATCGATGGCCGTCTTGCTCAAAGACGCGGTATGCGAAAGCCATACCTTTACCAGTGGCACAAATGCGCCGAGAGACCAAGTACTGACTCCAGCGTTCAGAACTTGCAGGAGTTCAGGAGGCAAATAAAAGTCCGTTTCAGTCGAGCGCAGATGGCAAAGAGTGGGCGCGGAAATAAACCAACGATGTTGCTGGCGGGTGAGGCGGGTGAATCGCTGGGCTTCTTAGCCTTACGCGCCTGTCCCTACGTACTCAGCCGAATAGGTATCAAACTTCGAAACCGTTCCTTCTTTGGGCGTTTGCTTAACATCGTAGACACGGTTTCCGACGACCTGTTGGGTTTGCGTGTCATAGATCATCACCGATTTCGCGCCGGACGAGTCTTTTTCGCGCACGGTATCCACTGCGATGTAACGCGCTTTTTGATACCGAGCCTTGCTCGGAGCTGGCGCGTTTTCGTAAGTTAGTCGGGCTCGTTCTTCGGCATAGCGTCGCTGACGTTCGGTTGCCTCGTGTTTGGCGACCACATAGGCCGTAACCCCCGCCACTGCGCCGGTCGCTAGCCCAATCGCCACTGCTTGCGACGTGCTTGCTCCCGCCGCTGCAGCTAAACCACCTGCCAGAACACCTGCGCCGGTTCCAAACAACACACCGTTCCCTTCCGGCGACATATTTTGACAACTGGTGAAAAGTAGCCCCGCGACGAGGCCGCCCGATAGCGATTTGATCAGACCCGCATCCATAAAGAGCGCATTGCGACCGCACAGTACCGAGTCTCCAATGCCCAAACAAGCAATATTGTCAGCTTGGCTTGTCTGCCGCCAACTTTGGGGGGACGAAGCCGAGAACCAAAAATGAACCAAGCACAAGCGCCGCAGCCACGACGTAAAGGCCATAGTCGCTTCGCTTTGTCAGGTCGGTGAACCAACCAACGATTGAGGGACCAAAAAAGCCTGCCAAGTTGCCAAGCGAATTGATCCACGCAATCCCGGCTGCAGCCGCCGTGCCGGCAAGCATAGCGGTCGGCATCGGCCAGAAAAGCGGAAATGTCGCCAAAATTCCCATCGTGGCGAGAGTCAGTCCAACCATGGCAATGAACATGTCGTGTCTGAACAGATTGCTGATCACGATGCCGACGGCCCCAAGAAGAGAGGCCATGGCGAAATGCAGTCGGCGTTTCCCCGAACGATCTGAGCTTCGGCCCAAAACAACCATGGCGACAGCTCCGAAAGTATACGGGATCGCGGTCAGCAAACCGACGTACAGGGGATCTTTGACCCCGGTATTCTTGATCAATTGTGGAATCCAGAAGCCAGTGCCGTATAACCCCATCGCCGAACAGAAATAAATCATTGCGAATAAGATCAACCGCGGATGCAAGAAGACTTGAGCTAGAGCCAGACGTTCCTTGTGGCCCTCCTCGGCCTGCAGATTCTGCTCAAGAAGTTGCTTCTCCTCCGCATTAAGCCAGTGAGCGGACCCCACCCCATTTGCTAGCAGCCAAGGAACAAAGATCCCAATCACGATGGAAGGAATACCCTCGAACAAAAACAGTATCTGCCAGCCTTTTAGTCCTGCCGAGCCGCTGAACTCTTGAAGAATCCAACCTGAAAGCGGCGCACCGACCACACCCGTCAATGCGATAGCCAACATGAAGAGCGCAACCATTTCCCCGCGACGACGCGAGGGGAACCAATAGGTGAGATAAAGAATGATCCCGGGGAAAAAGCCTGCTTCAGCGAATCCGAGCAAGAATCGAAGCCCATAAAAGAGCCATGGGGAGTTCACGAAGATCATACCGCAAGAGACTATTCCCCATGTAATCATGATTCGCGCGATCCAGAGGCGGGCGCCAACCTTTTCCATCAGAATGTTGCTGGGAACTTCAAAAATAAAATATCCCAGAAAAAAAACGCCCGCTCCAATCCCGAATACAGTATCGCTGATCTCTGGAACATCGGACTGCATCTGCAACTTCGCAAAGCTGACGTTCACCCGATCGAGGTAGGCCGCGATGTAACAGACGAACAACAATGGAATAATCCGCCACGCGACTTTACCGTACAGAGCACTCTCGGACCGCGTGGCGATGATGGAAGTCGTGGCAGGCATTGGTAGAGGAGGAAGCTGTGCTTTCCGAACAATTGATCTGGTCGCATCATCGTCTCGATGAACAACGTCTCGCGACCGCCTTCACCATTGGCTCCTATTTAAAGGATATTCCATTCGTCCGACACCACTCGATCGCTCGGATGTTCCCGGCACGCGCCGACCGTCTGAACCATTCGGCGGCCGCCTTAGTATCCTTCTGCAAACCTAGACCTTCCTCAAGACAACCGGCATAAAAGAACATACCATTCGGATCCCCTCTTTCTCCGCTCTGTTTGAACAGATTTGCCGCGATCTCAGGACTCCGCTGCACGCCTTCGCCATTTATGTACAGCACGCCTAGATTCGACAAAGAGAGAGGATACCCTTCGGCTGCAGCTTCCTCGTAATACTTCCGCGCCTGATCAAATTGACGGAGTTTTCGAAAATGAGTACCTAGAAGGTCCATCGCTCTCGGTTCGCGCAGAGCAGCCGCTTCTTGCAGAAAACCCACTGCCTTCGCCAAGTCAGCCGGAGCCCCTTTGCCATAATAATAACATTCCCCTGTGAGATATTTGCCGACGCGATTTCCTGTGTTAGCTGCCTGCAGGAAATATTCCAGCGCTTTCCGGTCATCACCTGGTTGATGCCGGTTCGAGTACAAAAGACCCGCGTCGATCGCGGCCGGCGTGCTTCCTTTCGCGGCCGCAATTTCGAACCATTTCAACGCCTCCGACGGATTGGTCTCCCGAGAGAATTGGCCGATGATAAGCATCGCAGGCACGATCCCTTTTTCGGCCGCTCGAACGAGATCTGATTTAGACTCCTCATAGGAGTGGACATCCAGCTTTCCGTCCGTGCTATGCAACCCAGCGAGCAAGTTCTCCAGTCGTTTCAGCGCTATCGATCTTTCCGGGAATTGGTCGATCAGACTAAGATACTCTTTCAATGCTCCCTTCCAGTCTCCCGATTTGCTAAGTTCCTGCGCGGCGGTAAGCTTTTCCTGGAAATCGTCCAGCGGCGCCAGGGTTGGCGCGGGACCCGCCTCTCGGGGAGTTGGCGACGGAGTCATTGGCTGCACCGGCGTTGACGAAGGAGTTACTTGAACTTCGATAGTCGGCGAAGGAGTCGGTTGTTCTTCCTGCGTCCGGCTAGGCGTCGGGTTCAGCGCAGGTGTCGATTCCTGGCGCGGAGTTATCGTTGGCACAGCCCTGCGGTGGGCCGATCTAAAATGAGCAATCTGCCGCTCCATCCAATAGCAGTAGAGTGCATATCCTCCCCACCCAAGCCCTCCAAACAGCAGAACAAAGAGCCCGAACCTCAAAAGCAAACCTGATATCGAAGCTTTTCGTTTTCTGAATTCCTGCGAAGGCGCCGCTCCCAGGGCTGGATGCAAAGCAGGAGGATCTGCAGGCGTCCGCGATGCGTGGGGCGGAGAATCGGGCGGAGCCTCTTTGCCCCCGGAATGTGTTCCGGCGGAAACCGGCACCATGTTCGGTGCGGATGTGTTCTCGCTTCCTTTGCCAGGAAATTGTCTTTCCAGCAGTGTGCTGAACTCAGCCGCTGAAGCCAACTCATCGGTCAAACCTCGACGAAGAACCGCGTTTCCACCCTCGGTAAGAACCGCGATCGGCGTGTAGCGGCCGGTTGATTCGACGGTTTTCCTGGGACCGCCGAGCAACTCGTAAACAAGGAGACTCAGCATCCCAAGATAGCTAGCACGCGGACCACCGCCGGAGGAACTCTCTACCAATGTTGCTGAGCCCGCCCAAGTTGCAGAATCAGAGGAAGAGAGCGAAAAATCCACCGGCTCAATCTTGACGCTTAACCGGTCCCATTCGGTGAGCGGCCTCTGCAGCAACGCGTGGTCGATCGCTTCTTCCGACAATTGAGGGGTAACCAGATGAACGCCGAAAATCGTAAGAGCCAGCTGCTGAAGCTTATTCGCCTGCGCATGGTCGGCCACCGGCGCGAGGAGCTTGAGCATCCTGAGCGCTTCAGGCACACTGAGGGCGCCCCTTGCGCGAAGAATCTCGACCAGAGCGGGCCCAATCACGTTCTCTTGGACGAGAAAGCTTTGTCGGTCAGCACTTTCAAGAGAGTAAACTTCCTGCAATTCAGGAAGAGGGACGCGCCGGAGCTGATCGAGCTCTTGTTCCAGCGCAGTGTATCGTTTGCTGTCGGCTAAGAATTCTCGGTTGAACACCAAGAGCGAGACTTTGCGATTTTCTTGGAGATCGTCTGCCAGAAACCGCCGACCCTGTGGGATCTCTCCGAGTTCACGAATGATCTGATAGCGCCGGGCAAGCAGGACCGGCGTTTTGGAGGATGCTGGCGTGTATGGGGGGAAGGATTCTGTGGCAAGCGTCTCAGGCCGTTCTCCAAGCCCAAAGGTGGCAGCCTGTGGCCGTTTGGTCGGCTCCGCCTGGATCGCTTCGATACAACGAACGATCTCCTGGCGCAGATCGCCAGGCGTTTGTGGCCGGTCGGCACGATCTTTTTCCATCATTCGCTGGACAAGCCGCACCACGCACGCAGGCGCACCTTGGAGGGGATCAAGAGGTAGCGGTTTGTACAGATGCTGACTCATGATCTGCGCAACCGAGCCGGAGTAAGGCGGTCTTCCGGAAATCATGTAATACAGAGTCGCTCCAAGGGAATAGATGTCCGAACGAACATCGATATCCCGTTCTTCGAGTTGTTCGGGGCTCGCAAAATGCGGAGTGCCCACAAATCCCCCTCCGACCGTCAATGCGCCGGATTCATCTCCTTCTCTCCTCGCATTCTTGGCAAGCCCGAAGTCGATGACTTTCACCACCTTGTCGTCCTCTTCATCGACCAGCATAAGATTCGCCGGCTTAAGATCCCGGTGGACCAGCTGCTGTCTTGCAGCTGCGGCAAGTGCTCGGGAAACCTGAAGCATTATTTGCAACGCTTCAAGCGGCACAAGCGGTCCTGTCCGCTTCATATATGCCTCGACGGTTTCGCCATCGACAAACTCCATCGCGTAGAAATAGCTCTCGTGATCGGTTCCGAGATGAAAAACCGAGGCCACATTCTGATGACGAAGCGCAGCCGCAGCACGAGCTTCCCTCAGAAATCGCTGGCGGGCGACGTCGCTATTCAGGTACGTGTTGTTGATCACCTTCAAAGCGACCGGACAACGAAGGTTCGTGTCGAAAGCTTTATAAGTGATGCCCATGGCACCGCGACCTAATTCCCAAAGCGTACCATCGCTACGCCTTAGAACTTCGTAATGCTGATAACGCTCAGCGTCTGCCATTTCAGTAAAATAGCACTAAAGCAGACGCTAAAGAACGCGCAACAGAAGAGGAGAGCGGAGAAGGTGAGAGAAGCAGTATTCAGAAGTCAGGAGTTCAGAGTCACCTACTTGAATCGGGCACAAACCGAAAGGACCTCGCAAGCATTGACAACTCGGAAGTTCGCAGATCCATCTATTACTCTCCTTCTTCAATTTCCTAGTTCAAACCGTACCGGTGCCGAAAACGGCTGAGCATTCGGGGGCGGCGGCAACTTCGCAATTTTCTTGCCCGCCTCGCGAACCGAGTCATCCACGACCGCGTTCCCAG
>JAFAQT010000009.1 GCA_019246215.1 Verrucomicrobiota bacterium | reverse complement strand
TGGGCAATGAGCCGTCCATTCCAGCGCGCATAGCCCGCCGGCGGCTTTCTATCAAGAAGCTCCAACACTCGTTTGACTGTGACTTGATCATATTTGGCCGGCTTTCCACTGCGCGGCGCGTCCTCCAATCCAGCGATTCCGTGCCGCGAAAACCGCCGACGCCACTTGCTGACCGTCACCTCGGGAATGCTCAGACTTTTGCTGATCTCCCGTCCAGTCCAACCTTCTGCCGCCTTGAGAATAATTTGACTCCTCACTTTAAGCCGATGTTCTACCCGCTGCGCTCGACTCCAACCCTCCAACAACTTGCGATCCTCCACATCCAGTTCGATTCGACCGGTTGCCATCCACCCACCAAACCATAATCTTCAATAAATATAAAGAACTAAAGCAACTAAGTACCAGTGACAGCAGAAGCAGGTATTCCCCAGCAAAACTCCTAGCGTCCGATCGTCCGCACAAAAACAGGTCGAAAAGCTGTTTTTTGCGCAGTTTTTTCACGCGGAGATCTACAGCGCCGAAGTGATTGACCCTCCAGGACGAACCGATATCATGATTCAACCGAGTCTAACGACTCCAGCAGCGAAGTATGCTATGCGTGCAGATGTCCACAGATTCGGCCTGAAAGATCCCAGTGATGTGTCGGGTCTTTCCCAGGCAATCGAGAAAGGCGTCGTCGATCCGGGAAAAATCGTCGGCGTCATCGGCAAAACGCACGGCAATGGGCTCGTTAACGATTACACCCGTGGCTATCTCACACTCTGTTTGTCGCAGTTGATTGGCGATCGACTTGGCGTTTCGGCCGAAAACGTGAGCAAGCGCATTCCGTTCATCTTCTCTGGAGGCGTGGAGGGAGTTTTGTCCCCACATTACACCGTCTTGACGGCCGATTCGACGAAGGGAGCGACAGGCCAAGAGAAGTCGCTCGCCATCGGCGTCGCATTCACACCGGAGCTTTCTGTTTCGGACGTAGGCCGGCAAAGCCAGATCGAAGTGACGGCTGAAGCCGTCCGGCAGGCCTTGGTCGCCGCCGATATACAGAGTTCGGAGGATGTGCACTTCGTTCAGGTCAAAGGTCCCGCCTTCACGCTCCGCGAAATCGTTGCGGCGACCGATGCCGGTCTGAGCTGTGCCGCGCATCATCCGGGCAAGCTCATGGGCTTTGGACGAGCCGCTTCGGCTCTTGGGGTGGCAAAAGCCCTAGGGGAAATACCAGCGAGCCAGGCAAAGGAGGCCTCGGTGCTGCGTGACTTTAGTGTCTATTCGTCGGTGGCTAGCGTTTCTGCGGGAATCGAAGTGCGCAGCAATGAGATTATCGTGGCAGGTCTCAGCCGCGCCTGGTCGGGACCATTAACAATCGCGCATCGCAGCATGCTGGACGCCCTCGACATTGGCAGCATAACTGCCCTGGCAGAGGAGCTCGGACTTTCTCCGGCACCGCAAATTCCAGCAGCGAAGGCGCGCCGCATTCGAGCCGCGTTCGTCAAATGCGAGGCTCAGCGTGACGGAACTATACGCGGCCGTCCTCACACCATGCTGAATGACGGCGATATCGATCAGCAGCGGCACATTCGGGGGGCGGTTGGCGCAATTGTCGCGGCCGTCCTCAACGACACGGCACTGTTCGTTTCCGGCGGCGCAGAACATCAAGGTCCTGATGGCGGAGGATTGATTGCCGTAATCGCGGAGAAAGGCTGACTTTCGAAAGCGTCAGGCCAAAGCAACGATTGGGGGGAGCCCTCGCGCCCGCGCACACTTGCCATTCCTGTATTGAACAGCTCATCACTCGTGCAATAATGCGCTGCAAATCCCCAGAAGCACACCATGAGCGATACCATCCAGACGACCTCGTCCGGCAAGGAAACCGTAGACGCATCCGATCAATCACAGCAGCCGCCCCTTCCGCTCCGGCACCTTCGTGTTCTCGATGTCAGTCAAGTTATGGCCGGCCCATTTTGCGGCATGCTTCTGGGCGATATGGGTGCTGATGTGATCAAAGTCGAACCGCCGGGATCCGGTGACCAGACCCGCCGCGCGATGGGATTCAAGCTCAAGGGCTCAGATAGCCTGGGGTTCATCAATATGAACCGCAATAAGCGGAGCATTGTGCTGAACTTGAAGACCGCGGCAGGGCGGGAGGTGTTCTATCAACTGGTCAAAACCGCGGACGTGCTGATCGAGAACTATCGTCCTGGAGCAGCGGATCGGCTTGGCATCGACTATGACACGTTGAAGGCCATCAATCCGCGTTTGATCTACGCCAGCATTTCAGGTTTCGGACAGACCGGACCTTGGTCACAACGACCGGGATTCGACCTGATCGCCCAAGCGATGGGGGGCATCATGAGCATCACTGGTGATCCTGACGGTCCGCCGGCCAAGTCCGGTGTTCCAGTCGCCGATATCGGCTGTGCTCTATTTGCGCTGTACGCTATTTTGGCTGCCTATATTGGGTTGAATGAAACGGGCGAAGGACAGCATATCGATGCTTCCCTGTTCGAAGCGGCACTTGCATTTTCGATTTGGGACATATCTGAATTCTGGGGAACCGGCAAGGTGCCGCAAAAGCTCGGAACGGCCAACCGGATGAGCGCTCCCTACCAAGCGGTCCGCGCTAGTGATGGATACTTCGTGATGGGCGCCAACAGTGACAAGCTCTGGCGCAGTCTCTGCCAACTCATTCAGCGATCCGAGCTTCTGCAGGATCCCCGTTTCGCCAGCATTTCCGATCGTCTGGCTAATCGCACCGCTCTCATCGAGGAACTGGAGAAAACGTTTGTCACTAAATCTGTCGAGGATTGGGTGGACCGACTACTCGCCTTCGGAATTCCGGCCGGTCCGATTTATGACTACGCTCAGTCCCTTGATAGCGAGCATGCGCGGCATCGCAACATGGTGATGGAGATCGATCACCCGGTGGAGGGCAGGGTCCGCTCGATCGGCTTTCCCGTTAAGATGGGCGGAACGCCGCAGCAGGTTCGAAGGTCGCCGCCCCTTCTGGGCGAACATAATGAAGAGATTCTGGCTGAGCTCGGTCTGGGTTCGGATACTCTGGAACGGCTTAGACTCGATGGAGCTTTTGCCCCATGAGTGAGGGCACTGTGCATTGCACGACGGTCGACCGCGTTGCCTCGGTCGTATTTGATCGGCCGGAAGCTCGCAATGCCATGACCTGGGCGATGTACGATCAGCTCGTCGCCGCCTGCGGCCTCATCGCCGCCGATCCAGATGTTCGCGTGGCAACTTTTCGTGGGATCGGCGGAGCATTCGCCGCCGGTACCGACATCCGCGAATTCTTGTCCTTTTCCGGTGCGGAGGATGGAATCGCTTACGAGCAACGCATTGAAGCCGTGGTCTGCGCCATCGAAAACCTGCAGGTCCCGACCATTGCGATCATTGAAGGGGCAGCCATGGGTGGCGGTCTGGTGATTGCGACCGGCTGCGACTTTCGGATCGCCACACCATCTGCGCGTTTTGGGGTGCCGGTTGCACGCACGCTGGGCAATTGCTTGTCCCTGGCAAACACCGCGCGGTTGATCGCCGCGTTCGGGCAAGCCCGGGTCAAGCGTCTATTGCTTCTCGCCGACTCGATTTCATCTGAGGAAGCGCTCAGTTGCGGCTACGTTGCCGAGGTGATTGAGCCGGAGGCCGTCGACGAACTCGTGACCAAGATGTGTCACCGCCTTGCCTCGCATGCTCCAATTACTATGAAGGTAGCAAAGGAATCGATTCGAAGGCTTGCAAAAATTTCATCTCAAGGAGATGACCTCATCCGGCGCACCTATGGAAGCAATGATTTCAAAGCCGGTGTGCAAGCCTTCCTGGCCAAACAACAGGCGCAATGGACTGGCGAATAAGGTCGAACCTGCTTCAAAGAGCCTTGATTGAGGCTCAATGCTCGAAGGTTAAGTCGCAACGCTGACACCCATTTTTTTGGGGTGCATCAATGCGATCTCGTTGCTAAGATCGCGCGCTATTCAAGACCGAAAGTACTGGATACCCGACGACCGCATCGCGAGCAGCATTAAATCGACTCCTCCATGAGAAAGAAAATAGATTTCCACCGCCGGGCCAGAGCAGTCCCCATTGTCGCTCTGGCACTTATTGTCCCGCCTATTTTGTCTGGATGGGCGGCTAGCGAAAAAGGACTCGGCTTCAACTTGGAAAAGGCGTCTCCGGGTAAAGACGTGCCGCAGGTTGAAGTAAGTTTAGGCATGCGGCCGTACGCCAACGATCTGATCTTCGTTGCGGGAATAAAGCAAGGTTTTTTCAAGGACGTCGGGTTGACCATCACACCCCTTCCCTACGGACGAAAGGTGCTGCCAGATCAAGCGATCCCTCTTCTGGTTAACAGGCAGATCGACTTGATGGCGCTCTATCCTCCCGACGTGATTGCGACCTTGGATTCGGTCCAGAGCATCCGTTTCATTGCGATTACCGATCTGTTCCAAGGCTTTGCGATCCTGGCTCGTCCAGGCTCGAGCGTCAAGAGCGTCGGGCAGTTCATGACCGAAGGGTTGGCATTCGAAGAAGCAATGAAGAAAACAATGGCGCAGCTTAAGGGCAAGAGTTTCGTTACCGCGCCGGTCGTCGACAATCGCATTTTTCTAGAGACCGTCTTTTCACTTGGCGGAATGAACATGAACAAGGATACCAAATTGGTCGTCACGCCGGACTCGAATGCGCTTCAGCTCGAGAGTGGTGGTCAAGTCGATTTTGCGTCCCCAACCGGCGCTCCTTTTACTGCGCAACTCCGTACCTCCGGCTGGATTTCCTTAGTGACCCCATTGGATGTGCTGACGAACATGCCTGCCGGCCCGGGCTCACCGACGGCAGCTCTGGTTGGCACTCCGGGTGTAGCGTCCGATGCCGAATGGGCGCGTCAGCATCCAGAAACTGTACTCCGCTTTGTCTCGGTGATGTTTCGCATCATCGACCAGGAACAGAAAGACCCCGAGCTGATGCTCAAATCGATGCTGGACTACGTTAACTCCTTTGCCGGTACGAGCCTCGACATAGCCGGGCTGAAGCTTACGATTGAAACATTAAGCCCTCTGTCGGACTTCGAGTTTCAAAAGAACTACTTCGACAAGCAGAACTCAGCATTATATTACCGCACTGCTTTCGATGCTGCGGTGAAGTTCGATTCCGATAAGGGTGTTCTGGCGAAAGGTGAATACGATGCGGACAATCTGATCTGGGCCGGCGACGTCTATCACACTCTCGTTGCGTTTAAACAGGCCTCCGACGATCTGCTGAAGCAGGTGCAGGGCAAGAGTCCTTCGGCCGAAAATCAGGCGCTGATTGAAAAGGCAAAGCAATTTTACACCTGGTACGACTATCTCGATGCCTACCGGCTGTTGCGCGTGGCGAATCAATGAAATTTCATCTTCCCGCCGGTCCACCCGATCTCGCGGACTCGCGCTCACATTCGGATGATATTGGGCGACCAGGTAGACGCGCCAGGGCTCGGCGAGAGCTCATCAGCGTTCTGAATACTTTTCTCGGTATTGGCCTGTTCTTTGCAGTCTGGTGGGGCGCAGCCAGCCAGCTTCCAAGAAGTCGGCTCGTTACGCCGCTCGATGCTGGACGAGATATATGGAGTAATTTCTACTATTCGCCGCGCCTTGGCGTTTTCGGTTTGGGCGAGGTCGGATACGGCTCGCTCCTGCTCTACACCCTCGGGAACGTGCTTACAGGACTCGCGATCGGCGGCTCGATCGGTATTCTTGTCGGGACCGCCAGCGCTCGCCTCAAGCTCCTTCGAGTATTCGTCGATCCTGTGGTGCTGGTGCTCGGCACTGTGCCGGTCCTGGTGGCCGCGCCGCTGTTTCTCCTCTGGTTTGGCGTGGTCCCGTTCACCCAAGTGCTGCTCGTCGCACTTTACAGTGCTGTCATGATGATCCTTTTCAGCCAGCGCGCCGCGCAAAACATCAATCCGATTTATGAGCGGTGGGCTATGACTTTCGGTGCCGGGCCCGCCTTTCGAATCCGTCATATCCTCATTCCTGGCACTGTTCCGGAGATCATTGGGGGCTTACGCATTACGCTTGCGAGCGCCTGGGGACTGGAGGTCTTCGCCGAGATTCTGGGCGCTCCAAGCGGTCTGGGTCAGGCAATTAAGGCGCTAACAAACCTTAATAATGTTTCCGGCCTTCTGGCGTGTGTAGTGATCATTGCGACGACGGCTATTGTCACTGACGTCTTGCTCTTCGTACTCGCTCGGCGGATCGCTGCTTGGGCTTGAATCAGGTTACTATGACCCCGCAGGAAGCCATTCTTTCCGTAAACGAGGTCGGAGTGCGGTTTGTCCGGACGGACGGTACGCCTGCAGAGGCGCTCCGCAGCGTATCGTTTAAGGTTTTTCCCGGGGAATTTGTCTGCATTCTGGGACGTTCGGGCCACGGCAAAACAACGCTTCTCAATGTGGTGGCCGGATTGCTCAGGGTGCACCGTGGGGAGGTACGGGTCATGGACCGCCCGGTGAGGGGACCCGGAGCTGACCGCGGCGTGATCTTTCAGCAGGATGCAGTCTTTCCCTGGATGCGAGTCGAGGAAAACGTTGCTTTCGGACTGAGGGTTCGCAGGTTTTCCAAGCGCGAACGCTTGCGAATCGCCCGGGAACATTTAGCCTTGGTCGACCTTACGTCAGTGGGTCGCGCTTGGCCGCGGGAACTGTCGGGAGGAATGCGCGCGCGGGTCGCAATTGCCTCGGTCTTTGCTAACGACCCTCCAATTCTGTTAGCCGATGAGCCATTTGGCTCGCTCGACTACGTGACTCGGCGACAGCTTCAAATGGTGCTGCACGATCTTTGGCGTCAAACTGCCAAGACGGTGCTGTTCGTTACCCATGACGTTGACGAGGCGCTGATGCTCGGGACGCGGGTTATCGTCGTCAAAAATGGAAACATCGTGGAAGATCGCGCGATCAATTTGCCAACACCGCGCACTGACGACGTCATCGCCACTCCGCCGGGGCTTGCTCTCAAGCATCTGCTGTTGCGTCAAATTGGACTGGAATAAACAGACGAAGGTGAAATCTGGAACGTCGCATCTTCTGGGCAGCATCACCATCTTGAGCATCCTGATTTTGGGTTGGGAGTTGCTCTCTCGCATCGTCACCGCGAAGGGCAGCTATGGTGAGCCGTTGGTCCCGGGTTGGGGTTACCTGCTCGGCAATTCTCTACTACGTATGTCGGATTATTGGGAGGGCGGTTACGGAATTCCTGCTCCCTCGCAGGGCGGTTCGGCGACCTATGCCGCTGCGCTCCTAGCCCTCGGTGGCGCTTCGCTTGTCACTTTCGAGCGGGTCTTCTTTGGCATAGTATTCGGAACGCTCAGCGGCGTCGGTCTCGGGTTACTCGTCGCGACCTCCAACCTGAGTCGCCGCCTCATCGCCCCGACAGTTCACATCGTCCGCATGACGCCCTTCCTGGCGATGATCCCACTTTTCAATCTCTGGTTTGGAGCAAACACTTCAGGCATCATCTTGTTTGTGGCCTACGGTGTCGCGGTAATCATGTTCATCGGCACGGCTAACGCCGTTCGCAATGTGCCAAGAGTCTTTTTAGATCGTGCAGCAACGGTGGGAGCAAATCGGGCTGCTATCTTTCGTCACGTCATCTTGCCGGCAATTTTCCCGGAAATCCGCGCGTCTTTTTTGCTTAGCTTCGGCCTCTCGTGGAGCCTGGTGGTCGCCGGGGAGTTGCTTGGCGCGCAGAGCGGGCTGGGCGTGATCGTGACCTACGCGCTGCAATTCGCCTACACCGGGCGGGTAATGATCGTGGCATTTCTTTTCATCATCTATGCCGGACTAAGCTTCGCGCTCTTCGATGCAGTGTCTCGAAGGATCATCGATTGGCATCCTCAGGTCGACAGGAGACCGCCAGATCGATCTTTGGGAAATATCAAGCGGCTGCGGAATAGCGTGAGACGATGCACGAGATAAATTATACCAGCTGTGGATGGGCGGATGCCCGGCTCCTTACCGGTAACAGAGGACCGTCTTGCGGCAAAACAATAAAGCATTGTAACCTATGCCTTTAGAGATCCATCCCCCACTTCCGGCCATGGAAGCGAAGTCGGTAGACACGGTTCCCGTTGGCGATGAGTGGCAATATGAACCAAAGTGGGACGGCTTCCGTTGTCTGGCGTTTCGCGAAGATTCGAAGATTGAACTGCAGTCTAAATCAACGCAGCCACTCGCCCGTTACTTTCCCGAATTAAAGGCCGCATTGGGAAGCCTCAAACCGAACATGTTTGTTCTCGACGGAGAAATCGCCATTCCCACCGAAAACGGCTTTTCTTTTGACGCCTTGCTGCAACGCATCCATCCGGCGGCTTCCCGCATCGAGCGATTGGCCTCAGAAACACCGGCGATCTACGTGGTCTTTGATCTGCTGGCTGGGGAGGACGGACGATCGCTGTTAATCCAGCCACTCCGCGAGCGCCGAAGCCGTTTGGAGGAATTTGCGGCGACCTATTTCGAGACTGGCAGCATTCGGTTGTCGCCGGCCACCCCCGAACTCACGCAAGCCAGAAAATGGCTCGCAAAAGCGGGTGCAACACTCGATGGCATCATTGCCAAACGCCGCGACATGGACTATCGATCTGGCGAGCGCGACGGGATGCAGAAAATAAAGAACTTCCGCAGCGCTGATTGCGTCGTGGGCGGTTTTCGCTACGGCACCGGCAGCAAAATGGTGGGCTCGCTCTTGCTTGGTCTATACGCGGATGGATTGCTTCATCACGTTGGCTTCACCTCCAGTATTGCCGCAGCCGATCGACCCGAGTTGACCAGAAAGCTAGAGCGACTGATCGAGCCACCCGGATTTACTGGGAACGTGCCTGGCGGGCCAAGTCGTTGGAATCGCGGGAAGGAAAATACATGGCAGCCGCTCAAGCCCAAGCTCGTGGTCGAAGTGTGCTTCGACCACGTAAGCTCCAACCGCTTCCGACACGGTACAAAGTTGCTCCGCTGGCGCCCGGACAAAGCTCCCGAGCAGTGCACGCTGGACCAACTCGCCCAAAAGAGATCGGATCTTTTGCAGCTGCTCAAATGAGTCAGCCGATTGATCGAGGACTCGGCAGCCGCTGCTTCAGAGTCAATACGGAAGCGAAGAGATCGCCCTGTTTTTCCACGCGCCGGAGGACTGTGTCGCTATCGAAGTTTAAGCGACTGGGGTCGCGACTTTTCACGGCAGTCTCCACCTCCTGCCAGGTGACCGGGGTCGAGACGGTCGGCCGCTCTTTGGCCCGCAGAGAGTAGACGTTAACCGTCGTCTTATGCTCGTCGTTTTGACTCCAGTCGATTAACACCTTGCCCTTACGCAGAGCCTTCTGCATCCGAGACACAACCTGGTCAGGATGTTCCCGCTCCAGCCGCTTTGCGAGTGCGTGCGCAGAGGACTTCGTCTTCTCATACGTTGTTGGCGTGTTGAGCGGAGCGAACAGTTGCAGACCTTTTGAACCTGAGGTCTTAGCAAACGACTGCAGCCCAAGACCGTCCAAAATCGCTTTCAGCCAAATGCCCACCTCGCAGCAAAGCACGATGTCCGCCGGCGGGCCTGGATCGAGATCGAACGCGAGCGCCGTCGGCCGCCTGATTGCGGGCGCGCGGTGCAAAAACGTGTGCAACTCCAAATCCGCCAGATTTGCCGCCCAGACCAGCGCGGGCAGATTATTAATCATACAATAGTCTATTTTTCCAGCCTCCCGCTGTGACGGAACCTCGGTGGTTTTCACCCACTCTGGCCGATGCGATGGACACTGCTTTTCGTAAAAGAAGAATCCCTCCACGCCGTCAGGATAACGTTTGAGGGTAATCGGCCGATTTTTCAAATGCGGCAGCAGCACAGGCGCGATTTGAACGTAGTAATCGATGACCTGCCCTTTTGTGAATCCGACTTTCGGATACAGCACCTTTTCAAGGTTCGACACAACCAGCTTCTTTCCTTCGACCTCAATCTCAGCTTTTTTACTCATGCGCGGCCTTACTTCTTTCGTTTCAAAGACATTCGCCGGGGGCATCCATACCCAACGATGCAGATATTTCCTTTCACCCGCGCGATCCATCGGAAAGGCACGGGCATGCTGACGAGACCGTTCGAGTTAGCGCCTCGCCTTGCGCACCAGCGCTGTGTCCCAGGAAGCTCGTATAGGAGCGCCGTTTCGCCAAGCTGCCGGAAAGCATTTCCGGAGTGGAAATCATCAAGCTCAGGTAGACGCTGCCCGAAACGTTGATCGACATTCGCGACCTTTCTGAGGTTCCACTGGATTGAGTTCATACCAAAGAGCGGCATTAAAGGTTTTCGTGGTTAATTCGGCAAGAGCGCTCTTCATTTCCCAGCAATTGTAGGCATTGCCAAATTCCCGAAAGGCCGAATCGGCTTCTCAAGAAACCAAATCCTTAACCAGAGAGCCAAACTAGAGGCGAGTTGCGAACGCATCGGATCTGTAAAAAAGATCTTAAGTATGGACAGCTCAGAAAAGAGTGGGTACGAGGCGGAAGATCGGGTGCCGCTTTCTGAGGCGCAGCCCAGGGATTCACGTATCATTCCCAGTCGAGAGCTTGGTGTAACTCGAGGCATAGCCCATCTCCGGGACCGCCCAAAAGCCTTATGGATGAGCCTGGCCGCCATTCTCTGCTGGATTATTCCACGGCTCTTATTTAAACGGGGAGGTGATTCCCCGCGGACCGATCTGAAGGATCGCAGATACCGCGACTCACAACGGCACCCGTCCAAGAGCTACCGCGTAAAGAAAAAAGGACCAACCCTCTTCTCGATCGGAACGGAACTATTCGTGGGAGTGGGGATGAATTTGTTAAAACGTCAGGCCAGGTCCTGGAGTTCAGAAATTAATGCTGCAAGGACCAGCCGCAGGAGAACTTTAGATGACGGTCTATTTGGAACGGATCGAACCAGTGGAACTGAGCCGAAGGGAGTAGCAGGGGAGAATTCCCGCCCAAAACCCGATGCAGCGAAGAAAAATGTTTGGCTCCTTTTGAAAACCACAGCAACTCAATGGGTCAACGACAAATGCCCACAAACGGGGGCTGCTTTGGCTTATTTCACCGTGTTTTCGCTCGCCCCCCTGGTTTTGATACTCTTAGCTTTTTTCGGATTGTTCTTTGGCAGCGAACAGGCTCGGGACAAAATCGTCGAGCAGTTGCAGTACTTGATCGATCCCAGCGGGATCAAGGTGATCAAGGATATCGCGGCCAGTGCATCGAAACCTCAAAGTAGCATGATAGCCACGACATTGGGTATTATCGTAGGGCTTTTTGGTGCCAGCGGAGTATTTGGTCAACTGCAGGACGCATTAAACACCATCTGGGGTGTAAAAGCAAAACCTGGGGCGGGTTTGTGGGCTTTTATTCGGGCGCGCTTCCTGTCTTTTGCGATGGTGGGCGGTGTTTGCTTTCTCCTGCTGGTTTCTCTGACCGTTGAAACCGCAGTCAGAGCTTTAAGCACCTATCTTCAGAATCTTTTGCCGGGAGGGCATATCTTGGCCCTTGGCCTTTTCTTTGTTCTGGACATTGTGGTGATCATACTGCTCTTCGCGATGATCTTCCGCTTCCTGCCGGATATAAAGATTGATTGGCGTGATGTATGGGTCGGGGCGTCGTTAACAGCGCTTCTATTCGTGATCGGAAAGTTTATTCTTGGTCTTTATTTAGGAAGCGGCGCGGCGGGTTCGGCGTACGGTGCAGCCAGTTCGTTGATTACCTTGCTATTATGGATCTATTACTCCGCACTCATCCTGCTTTTTGGCGCAGAATTCACCCAGGTCTATGCCAACATGTATGGCTCTCATGTAGAACCACAGGACCATGCAATAAGGGTAAAGAAATCAGAAGTCGAAGTAAAATCCAATTGAGCGGACGATCAG
>JAFAQT010000001.1 GCA_019246215.1 Verrucomicrobiota bacterium | reverse complement strand
TTAAAGGGCCCGCTTCGAGACGGATAGTTTCGATGATCGAAGCGAGGGTGTTTCCGCTATCCAGGATATCATCGAGCAACAAAACGTGCCTGCCATTTACAAGCGGCAGCGCCGCGTGATCGAATTGTACCCGGCCGGTCGTTACCGTGCCTCCGTAGTAACTCTTTACGCGTAGGCAATCCAACTGCAGCGGAAGCGGGATCCGGCGGAGGAGATCAGACATGAAGATCAGACTTCCATTCAATATCGCAAGTACCGTCAGATCCTTTCCGCGATAATCCTTCGTGATCTGAACCGCCAATTGGTCGAGCCGAGCGGCAATCTCTTCCTCCCGATAAAGCACTCTCTCGAGATCAATCTGTATCATTTTGATGCGATCAGACTCCTCAGATTCCACCGATGATGCAGCCAAGCAGTTTCGCGCCGATCGATTCAATTCCGCGAAATCTGCGGTTTCTTTTTTCGAGCGGTGAATCCCGTCAAGTTCGAGAGGAGGGTACACGAGCCGCGGGGAGATTGAAAGCAGCCCGTTGAGCATAGCGGCGAACAAGCGTCGTCAAACGCTGGCGATCAGTCTTGTCTGTAAATCTGATGCCGTTGACCGTAGCGACGCGGCGGAGTTCAGCAATGGAACGTGAGCTAATCTCCTTGGCAAATTCTTCATCGAGCAGTTGCCCCAGCCGGATAAATTCCCGCTGCAGAAGTGCCTTATCCTTACCTCCGGATTCCACGCGCACAGCGGTAGCGAACGCCTCTTTCAAAAATTCCACCGCCAGATCCTGTTTACCGGCTCCATGCATTAGTTTGATGAACTCGCGTTTCGCCGCAGCCAAGTCTTCCGACTTCAGGCGTTTGGCGCAGACCTCACGTGACGCTTTTTTCAAGAGAGCAATTGTGAGATGCTTTTTCGAGGTCGGCGAACGAAGCAAATTTTCGAGGAAGACCTCGCGGGATTTACGGCTGGCAAGATGGCTCTCAAGCTGTTCCTCGAATCGGTCGAGATGCGAGGCAAGCTTTCCAGCCGATCGCCCAAGAATTTCCCCCTCCAGTCTATTGGCCTGTTTGGCTAGCCGTTCTCCGATTTGCGAAAGCCTGCTTGCAAGATCTGAGTAATTCATTTTTTGCCCTCGAAAAGATCAACAAACCGTTGCGTCAGATCAGCATAATCCTGTGCGCCGATGCTGCCCGGAGCATAGAGTATCACCGGCAGATGCTCACTGGTAGACTCGGCGACCCGGACACAATGTCGAATACACGGTTGGAGCAGGATCGCTGAATCAGGCAGCACGCCTGTCTCCCGGAGCGCAGCCATGGAGAGTTCAAGTTCATTCACGGCCAGTCGAAAGACATTACCTGACTGGCGATAATGACTAACGATTAAGGCTCCAATATTGGGTTTTCGACGACCCGGCAGGTAAGGAGCGAATTTCTCGCGCATCTCGATGATCTGTTCGGCCAACACTTGAAAACCTGAGAGCGACAGATAATCGGGGACATACGGGACAACGCAGTTATCGGCAGAGAAAATCGCAGTCTTCGTCGTACTGTAGAGATTGGGTGGACAGTCCAGGAGGATGTAGTCGTATTGTTTGAACTGCGTCCCAAGCGTCGAATCGAGAATCTGGTAGATCGCCGAGGCACGCAGCTCATGAATCCGGTCCTCAATACGAAGTAACTCTACTGCCGCGGGAAGCAAGTGCAGCCTTGGTAAATCGGTGAATCCTGTCCAGGTAACAACACCTCTCACCAACGTTTCGTCGAAATCAAAACGGTTTTTCCCTTGAAGCGCGTCGTCGAAGATCTGAAAGGTCGAACGTCGCCCTCGAGCAACATGTTCGCGCCATCGATCCGGTCGCATTAGCCAGAGACTTGCGTTCGATTGCGGGTCAAGGTCGACAATCAATACTTTCCTCTCATGCAGCGCTACGAGTGTCGCCCCGATATTCACAACTGTAGCGGTCTTCCCGACGCCACCTTTGAAGTTGATGAATGCGAGGACTTTGGAACTCATCGATTGCCGCACTCCATAACGCGCGAAAGCGACGTTTGGATCAAGTTTCTTTTCTTGTGAAGCTAGTGCTGAAGGGCGGGAGCGCCAAGACCGTAATGCGCAGATTACGCAGTGGTTCAAATTCGGAATTTGGATTTAACTGATCGGTCCACAGACCTCGGTGATTGCCTTCTGGATGGCACCGACCGAAATGTCTATTTCCTCGAAACCCACACAAAGGGGTAACATAAGAACGATCACATCACGAATCGGCCGCGTGAGAACGCCGTGATTCCGGGCGGCGACACAAATTTGCGCCCCGATGCGATCCTGCCGATCGAATGACTGCCCGTTTTGCCCGGCAACCTCAATGCCGGCAATGAATCCGGCTCGACGGATCTCGCGCACATTCGCCAGCTCTTGCAGACCGTGCAACCCTCGGGCAAGATGTTCGATCTTCGTTTGCAATTGTTGGAGGACACGCTGTTCTTCAAAGATCGCAAGATTCGCGAGGGCGGCTGCGCATGCGAGCGGATTACCACAGTAGCTGTGGCCGTAAAAAAAAGCCTTTTCATAGGAGCCAAGAAAGGCTGAAAAAACCTTATCTGTCGTGAGGGTCGCTGCCAATGGGAGATACCCGCCGGTCAACCCTTTAGCGAGCGCTAAAAAGTCCGGGTACACCTTGTCATGTTGACAAGCGAAATATTTGCCTGTCCGTCCAAACCCAGTCATGACCTCATCGAAGATCAAAAGCACTTCGTTCTCATCGCACCATTGACGCAGCGATTTCAAAATACCGGGAGGCCACAATAGCATCCCGGCTGCTCCTTGAATTATCGGTTCGATGATTAACCCGCCGATTTCCGAGCCGTCAATCGCCTCAAGATTCTCGATCGATCCGATTTGGGTCACGGGGAATTGATGCGACTTAAATCGATCGTGGAACAATGATATACCTCCCAGACTGGAAGCGCCGAGTGTGTCTCCATGATAGGCATTTTCAAATGAAATAAACCCTCTCTTCAGCGGACGTTCAGTCTGCTGGAAATATTGGACCGTCATCTTGATCGCCACCTCGATTGCGGTCGAGCCATCGTCAGAGAAGAATACTTTGGTTAACGATGATCCTGGCAAAAGCTCAACGAGGCGAGCGGCCAACTCCACGGCATTCGGATTCGTAAAACCCAGAAAAGAGGTGTGCGCCACATGCTCCAACTGTTTGCGGATAGCCCGATCCAAAGTTGAATGACCATGTCCATGGATGTTGGTCCAGATGGAAGAGTTGGCATCCAGGTAACGCCTGCCAAGACTATCTTCGAGCCAGGCTCCGTGCCCGGCAACCAGCACCAGCGGCTCGTGTTCGGGTATAATCCAGTCACGCATCTGGGTGAATGGGTGCCATACATGCGCTTTGTCGAGTCGGATGAGGGTTTGCGTGTCGTAGGCCATCGCTAGAAGAGAGGTGTTCAGCAGCGGCAAAATCAGGAGGAGTTGGGGAGGCAAACAACTACGGTCTGGATCAGTACTGGCGTCGAATAAACTCCCAGCCGAGCCGAATTGTTCGTGAGATGGAAGCGCATGGATCGCCATAGGCGGGTCGGAAAGCCCTCCTCCTCATTCTTGAACTCCTGTCTTCATTCACCCTTTTTCCTCAAGGACTCCGTTATCTCCCACACTAAACGGGGTCCACGAAAGACGAAGCCGGTGTAAATTTGCACAAGCTCGGCTCCGGCATCGAATCGCTGTTTCGCGTCATCCGCATTCATGATACCGCCGACAGAAATTACAGGAAGCGAACTGTGTTTTTTGATGTGGTGTAAAATTCCGAGAGAAAGGGTTCTCAATGGTTCACCGCTGAGGCCGCCCGGCCGACGTTTATCTTGCGGAATAACCTCTTGATTGACCGTCGTGTTCGTTGCTACGACCCCAGCCAACCGAAATTCGTCCGCCAGTGCGAGAATATGATCGAGTTGTCCAGATACCAGATCGGGAGCGATTTTGACCAGAAGCGGTTTCCCTTGATTCTGTTGCTGGATTGCCGCGAATAGTTCACGGATCGCTGCTCCTTCCTGTAATTTGCGCAAGCCGGGCGTGTTCGGTGAACTTACGTTCAGCACAAAATAATCGCCTATCCCCTCCAACCGCTGAAAGGAGCGGAGATAATCGCTCGCCGCCTCTTCCAGCGGAACAACTTTGGACTTTCCGATATTGACGCCGACCGGAATCTTCGGCCACTGCGGTCTTCCGCGGAGTTGTCCAAGACGGACTGCTATCTTTTCAGCTCCTTCGTTATTGAATCCGAGTCGATTGATCAAGGCTTCCATCTCTTTGATTCGAAAAACCCGCGGGCGCGGGTTGCCAACCTGCCCTTGCGCCGTGATCGTTCCAATTTCGACAAAACCGAATCCCAACGCTTCCCAGGCAGGCAACGCCATCCCGTTCTTGTCAAAACCGGCTGCGAGACCGAGCGGATTGGGGAAGCGGAGCCCAAATACTTCGCGATTGAATCTGTTATCGCCAGAACGGGACAGGACATCAAGCAGCCACGGGATTCGAGACAACCTCGCCAGAGTAGCAATTGCCACCTCGTGAACCAATTCCGGGTCCAACGAGAAAAGAATCGGTTTAAGGAAGGACTCGTAAAACGGCACCGTCGGATTCCGAGTCCTCATTTTCCAATGCAGAACTCGCTGAAGATTCTTCCCAGTAAGTCTTCCGGATCAATTTTGCCGATCACTTCACCCACCGCGTCAAGAGCGCCACGCAGCTCAATAGAGACAAACTCTGGCGACTTGCCCTCCTGCAAGCTTCGGCCGCCGGCCACCAGGAGCTCCTTCGCGATCTGGAGACAGGCCTGATGCCGGGCGTTTATCGCCACTCGCACATCAGCGAGCTTAACCGCTTCACCCATCACCCGATCCCAGATCGCCTGGTTGAGATCTTCCAGTCCGGTTTTCTCGGTGCAAGAAAACCAGACTGCGTTCCATTGGCTCCATCGGGGGTGGATTCCCAGGTCGCATTTATTTAGAAGAAGCACACTGTTGCGGTTATCAAACACTTCGAAATCCATGGGAGCCTTGCTGCCGTCGACGACCTGGATAACGAGATCAGCCTGTTTAACCTGCTGCAGAGTGCGCCTGATTCCTTCGCTTTCCAAAAGATCGGAGGAGCTGCGCGCTCCAGCAGTGTCGATCAATCGGACCGGGATACCGCGAATATTGATTACCTCTTCGATCGTATCCCGGGTTGTGCCCGGCACTTCGCTCACGATCGCCCGATCGTAGCCCAGAAGGAGATTCAGCAGGCTCGACTTACCAACGTTGGGCGCTCCGTAGATGACGGTCCTCAATCCGTGCCGAAGCACACGACCCTGGTCGGCCGTAGCCAACAATCGATCAAGGCGATTCTCTAACGCAAGGATCCGGTCGAGCAATTTTTTGCCCGTATCCGGATCGATTTGCTCGTCCGGAAAGTCGATGTACGCCTCTACATGAGCCAAAGTCGTCAGCAAGAGCTCGCGAATCCCGGTCAGTTCGTTCCCCAGATGTCCCGCCAACTGCTCGTTTGCAGCGCGCAGCGCGAGTTCCGTCTGCGCTCGGATCAGATCCATCACCGCCTCTGCCTGGGTCAAATCGATTTTCCCATTCAGAAACGCCCGCTGAGTGAATTCTCCTGGATTTGCCATTCGGGTTCCAGCCAACAAGAGCAGATCCAGGACTCGCCGAGTTACGAGAATTCCGCCGTGGCAACTGATCTCCACGACATCCTCTCCTGTGTAGCTGTTCGGGGCTTGAAAATAAGTCACCAGAACTTCGTCAACTTTTCCGGCAACATCGTGGATTCTTCCAAAAATCACTCGGCGAGGAACGAATTTCTTGGGAGCGCTTGAACTGATAAAAATCGGAGTGAGAACGGACAACGCATCGGGGCCGGACAAGCGGATGACGGCGAGCGCTCCTTCACCGATGGGAGTGGAGATTGCGGCGATGGTGTCTTCGAAAGTCACGCGAGCAAGCTAGGGAAAGCTGTCATCCAATTTCGGCCCAGAAAGCTCAAAAAACACCGCTTGATACATTACCAGGCCAAAGAATTCTAATCTGTAAAACGTAGCGTTAATACCCGATCCAAATCTGCCAGAAATCTCCGATTTTGTTCGGGGGTCCCAACGGTGACGCGGATCCATTGGGGAAGTTTGTACTCGTCCATCGCTCGCACTATCATTCCTCGTTTAAGCAATCTTTGGAATATCTCTTTCCCATTGCCGACATTGACGAGGACGAAATTTGCCACGCTCGGAACATACTTAAGTTTGCGCTTGCGGAACTCTGCCTGGAGAAAATCTCGCCCCTGTCTGACCATCTCCCTGGTCTCGGCCTGGTATGCTTCATCCCGCAAGCCGGCCAGCGCGCCAGCTTGCGCGATAGAATTGACGTTGAACGGCTGCCTGGTTTTCTGCAGCAGTCTGATCAATTCTTTTTGCGCTAATCCGTAGCCGATTCGCAATCCCGCCAAGCCCTGAATCTTCGAAAAAGTACGTAGCACAATGACGTTCGCGTGGTTGCGGACATACTTGAAACTATCCGGCGGTTCAGGCAAGAATTCGTAGTAAGCTTCATCCAAAGCCACCACAACGCTCTTCGGTACGCGGTCAATGAATCGGTCCAGCTCATTTTCTTGGACCATGGTACCGGTCGGATTATTGGGGTTAGCAATGTAAACAATCTTGGTTCGGTCATTGATTGCGTCTGCCATTGCGGGCAGGTCATGCGTCAAATTCGGATCTGGCACCCCGATGGTTTCCGCTCCGAAAAGTTTGGCGAGGATCTTATACACAACGAATGCATGCTCGGCCGTAACGATATTGTCGCCCGGCTGCAAAAAAGCGTGTCCGAGAAATTCAATGATCTCGTTCGAACCATTGCCGAGTATGATGTTATCGATACCCATACCAAATTTCTCCGCAATGCCGATGCGCAAATGATATCCGCCGCCATCCGGATAGAAATGCGCCGTCAGAAGGGCTTCCTGCATCGCTTTGACTGCCATCGGGGAAGGTCCGAGGGGGTTTTCGTTCGAGGCAAGTTTTACAATCTGGCTCGGCTCCAGCCCAAGCTCCCTGGCGACGTCTTCGATCGGTTTTCCTGGAATGTAACTAACGAGATCGTCTAACCAGGGATTCGCTTTTTCAAAAGTCGGATTCATAAGCGGAATGGACGCAGTTCCAGACGCCAGCTAAGACTAGGTGAAAGCGTCGGATTTGTCTATCGGGTGTCCATGCCGGAATGAGCGTAGCGCCCACATGCAAACGGGAATATCTTCCGACGAGGGAAAGGTCTAGTACGTATGAAGAACCTATTTTGCAGCTTGTTCTTGGCTTTGATCAGTCTCGGTTTGAGGGCAGCCATTTCGGCGGAACCGGGTAACGTACACGTCAATTTTGTGAAACCTGAAAACTTCACTGATTTTCGAATTCAGGGACGACAGGAAAATGTGTCCGCAGAGATATTTCGCGACCAGGTTTCGGCTTATCTCTCGCCCCTTGTCGCCAAGCGTTTTCCGGGAGACAGCTTGAATCTGAGATTCACGGATATCGATCTGGCCGGCCGTATTGATCTTTCCAGGCCGCGACAGTTCACTAATACCCGGATCGATCGCAATGTCGCGTCACCGTTGCGGATGTATTTTGATTACACCCTGACGGATCCAAGTGGAAAAATTCTGGCCAGGGGTTCGAAAAACCTTGTCGATCCGGATTATCTTTATCGATACATTTATTATTCTTCGCGGGCGAGAAGCGCCACTCTGTTTTACGAAAAAGCCACGTTGTATCGCTGGATTGACACACTCAGCGTTTCCGAGGCGAAACTCAGCGCGGCGAAATGAGCTGATTCGGTTAAGTGAGCGAAACCCTAGTCTGCCGCCTCGGATATGTGGTGGTGTCGTTGCGTTTCAAGCTTTCAAGCAGCCGCCGCCCTCCGAGCCGCGGCGACATCATCATTGTCTGCGAGACGCTGCACTAGAACTTCTTATCGATCTGAACGTAAAATAGGCGACCAAACGGTACGGTGTTACCAGTATCGAAACCCTGGAAGTAATCAGCAGAATATGGGGGTTTCGCGTCACCGATATTGTTAATCCCAAACGTCAGCGTTGTATTCGCGAGCCATTTGCGGATGCCGCTGTTGGACCCTTCGGGTTTCGGCGAAATTGCTTTTTCACCGATGATCCGCTTGCCATCTTTCGAATAGCCAGGCGGCGGAGTTTGAGCCAAGGGTGGAGTAGATTCGCCGAGCGTGTAAGCGATTTGCCAATCAAGAGTGGTGAAACTTCCGATCAGGTGGACATAATTCGGAGCGTTCAATGTTGCCTGCCCATAAGTACCCTTGAAGTTGTCATTAATATCGTGTTCGGAATCGATATAATTTAAGATCAATCCGGTTCGGAAGGTGTCAATCCCAAATAACAGTTTTGAGTAGAACAGGCTGATAATCGCCTTAAAATCGGGAACTCCGTATGAGTCTTCCTGGTCGAGCACTGAAAATTTTGGCTTTCCATTGGCCTGTACCCCCAAAAATTGATTGAGGGTGAAGTTATAAATGTAGGTGGCATTTGCTTCTAAATCGAGTTTACCCCACGGATGTTCCTTGGTGACGTAACTGAACCCGAAGTCTATTCCATCCACCGTCCGCGTTCCCAGGTTCTGATAAGGTTCATTGACATTGACGATATTACCTGTTGGTCCACGAGTAATCGCGCCTGGGATTGCCAGATCAATCACCTGTTGCGCCGAAAGTTGGCCAACCAGTTTACGCAAAGTGACTTCATACCAGTCAATGTAGGCCACAAATCCATTCGCCCAACCCCACCAACTGTGCTCCGGGTCGGCGGCGCCTGGGGTCCAGACTGCTCCAGCGTAATAACCGTAGGAGTTCTCCGCCTTTAAATGCGGGTTGCCAATCGTCGCCGTGTTCGTTGAATAAGAGGTCCCAAGAACGGGGTCATTAATGCTGACAGCTCCGATAATAGGCGTGCCGAACAACTCGCTGAGCGATGGAGCGACAAATCCTTCGGAGTACGAAGCTCTTAAAGTCAGGTCATCGACTGGTTTGTACCGGAACGCGAATTTGGGCTTAGCCGCGCTACCGAAATCTGAATAATTATCGTACCTTTCCGAGTAGACCAGCTCCAGGAGCCGTGCTCCCGGCCAAGACCATTTTCCGCCGAGTATGGGCAGTGTTACCTCTCCGTAAACACTCTGAACATATCGTCGGGCAGAAACTTGTTTTCCTGGGAAACTCGCACTCCCTATATTAAAGTTTCGGCTGTTATTGTCGTTAACATCGACAAGGCTTTCGCTCCTGTACTCCAGACCACCGGCTGCCGTCAATGCTCCGCCGGGCAGCTCCCACACTGTACCTCCAGCCTTTCCTATCCAGTCAACCAGGTCAGTGCGACTATCCAGAATCTGCTGAGTTCGAATAGCGTCTTGAAACTGCTTGTTCGGACTGGAGACGGACTCGTCGTTGAAGGGATTGAAAAATTGACCCTCGAAACCTGGGAGTGTCCCATTTAACGCCTGTTGCAGTTTTATAACATTGACAGCGTTATTAACCACCTCTCTTCCGTCACTTTCGCCGTAGGTGAAACTCGAGTCCACAAACCAGTCGTGCGGCAATTGAAAAGTTAGTCCGACGGTATTGCGGAGGGTTCGTATAGTTGCGTCGGTGACCCATGGACCCAATTCATACAAGGCATTTATCCCAGCCGGCTGGAGCGGCACTCCGAAGGGGTTAAACGGGTTATTGCTCGGAATTGTTATAGGGTTATTGAACGCATATCCTTGATTAGGCGTTGAGCTAAGCTCTTCGTTCCGCTGAATGATAAATGAATCGTAAGCCTTAAGCCACGATGTAGCGTCGTAACCGATATTAAAGCTCCCACCGTACCGGGTCTCTCGAGGCAACTCTTGCTGAAATTTGGTGTTGAAGTTCGAAGGAAGATTTCCGTTAATATCGAAATCGTCTGAGGTGATGTTCGACCCGGCGGTGCCCGGTTTCACAGCGTAGAAGTTGCCAGCAGCGTCAGCAAATATCCCTTGGGGCGACCAAAAAAGTGGCTGGTCGCGATACTTCGGGCTGTACCGGCTGTGCGCTAGAAAAGAACTGTAGGCGCGGTCACTCGCCAGAATCGGCGACTGAGTGTAAATATCGAAGGCGGCAACGATGCTCAATTTTGAGGTATCGCTGAAATTGTGACTTATCCCGCTGGTGAACTCTCCGTGATTGACTTCGTAATCACCGCGCTGAGAGATACCATAGTAATAATTCAGGTCTGTTCCTTTGTAATCAGTCTTCAGAATCAGATTTATGACCCCGGCAACCGCGTCAGACCCGTAGGTGGCACTTCCTCCATCCTTCAAGATCTCAATCCGGTCGACCGAAGCGATTGGAAAAGAGTTCAGGTCGACAAAGCTTTGTGGGCCGAACGTGGTTGAGACGTTCGCGAATGGGAAGGCTGGAAATCGAATCCCGTCGACAAGAATCAAAGTGGCATCGTAAGGAAGCCCTTTCAATCCGACCGTGGTTCCGCCCGGAGAAAAGCTGTTTCCCGCCGTTGTGATTGTCGTTAATGAGCCAAGGCTTTGGGTAAACCTTAAAATTGTGTCAGCAACGGTTTGATCCGCCTGTTTCGAGAATAAATCCTGATCGAGTGTCGTTACCGGCTGAGGACCGATTCCAACGCGCGGTATGAGGTAGCCGGTCACAGTGACCTTCTGCAATTCTCCGCCGGCTGTCGACTCGCTAGCCGCAGCTGTGGTTATTGGCGCCTGCGATTGCTGCGATCTGACGCTCGTTGAAACTGACGCCAGAACAATAATTGCCAGCGCCGCAAGGCATCGGTCAGTAAACCTTTTTCTCCTTCCGGTCTTTGAACTCTGAAAAAAATGCGGGGGAAGCCGAGGGATCCCACCCAATGTCAAACCCCGCCTGATGGTGTTGAAGGTCATGTTTCCCTGCTCAAGTTATGGCCCAAAGCATGGCGGCATCTAAAGCGTCGCTACGAAACAACTTAGGCGCCCGTCTAATGGTTGTGGGATTTTTAGTCAAGCAAAACCGGATTTCTTTCGCAAAATATGTAATCAACGGCGCTATTCTCAGGATTGGTGCGCACCTGATCAGCGGCAGTATAGCCTGCTAAAACGGCACCCTGCCGATCCGCACCAGTCCAGAGACGAAAGTCCCCTAGTGCAGGATGAATGAAACCGGGAGCGTGTACGTTCCGTTTGTCGCCGGATTAAACTTCCAGTTGGCCCTCACCCATCGAGCTGCGGCACTGGCCAACAGGGGTGGCCCGGAACCCTCCGCGTCGACGATGTTGCCGCCCTGAACCGTCATTGTGACGTGCACATCGCCTGAAATATGCATTTGAAGGGCTTGCGACGGATAGGGAGGACGCGGACTCCGGACGAGCAGACCCGAACGAGCTCCGCCATTTCCCGTCCCTTCCGGTGCGCCAGCCGGATTGCCTTTGGTCAATCCAGGAGTTGCCAGAAGGTGCGAGTTCGAAGCTCCCGCGGGCCTGACTGTGGGCTGCGAGTGCGGGTGTGGCGTCGACGCCGGATGAGGCTTCGGAGAATTCTCCGGACTGGGCGCTGCACTGGGCCTTGGCGTTGGCTTTGCCTGAGGTATCTCGAATTCCGGCGGCTTATCCAAAGGAGGTGGCGTCGGCTCGCGTTCGGCCGGCGGCGTCGGCTCAGTTTCCGGCGGAAGGGGTTGTTCTTCCGGCGGGTTCGGATCGCCGAGTTTTTCGACCTCATTGGTATCGAAAACGGTCAACTGGATCGCATCCTCTTTTTGCAAAGGGGGCTCCGGGAATTTGAACCACCAACCGCAATAGGCGCCTACCCCGTTGATGGCAAGCGAGAGGACGAGGAATACAGTGAACGGCGCGCCATCCCTCGATCGAAAGGATCGCCTTAAGTCATGGTCAGCCATTGCAGGCGGCTCCTATTCGCTGCGAAGACTAATTGGATGCTGGGGCTGGTCGCACACCAGGAGCACCAGGACTGGCGGTGGATTCAGGATGGGAATCGTATGCCTTGATTTCCAGGCCGACCTTCTGGACACCAGCGGTTCGGGCTTTATCCAACACGAATACGACCGTCCGGTAGGTCGCGTCCTTGTCTGCACGAATAAAGATCCGAACATCGTGATTGGCTTCGTAGAGCTTTTGGAATCTCGCTAAAACATCCTCTTGCGCCACCTTTTCCTTTTCGAAGTAGATGTCCAAAAGCGCATCGATGCTGACCATTACGAAATCGGGCTTAGTATTAGGTTGGGCACTTGTCGCGGTTGGAAGATTAACGTCGATGCCTTTCATGTTGATCATTGTCAAGCTCACCAGCATGAACGCGGCCAGCAGGAAGAACATGATGTCGATCAGAGGAATGATCTCGATCCGAGCCCGTTTAATTAGTACCGGCGAACTGCGGTGGCTGCTGATGTGCATCTTGATTGCTGACAACGTTGTTCCGGTTTCGCAGAGAGTTCAGCATCAGAATTACGTTGTTAGAGGTCGATTCGAGCTCGAACTGCAACCGCGCAACTCTCGCGTTGAAAAAGTTAAAGAAAATTAATGCGAAAATCGCTATTCCAAGGCCACACGCCGTCGCGATCAACGCTTCTGCGATTCCACCACTAACCTTAGTCGGCGCTAGATCGGCGTTCCCAACGAAGTTGAAGGAGCCCATAATACCGGTGACCGTTCCGAGCAACCCCAAGAGCGGAGCGAGGGTGATCGTGGTATCCATCACCGACATAAACCGTCCGGCTCGCTGAAGCTCTACTCCGGAAGCAACTTGAAGGGCGCCTTCGACGGAAGCATGAACATGGCTCAAACCGTGCCAGACGGTGCGAACAAGCGGATCTGTGGAGCCCCGGGCGAGATTGATCGCACCGGCGACGTTTCCCTGTTCCAAAGCGGCATATACTTTATCCAATTTATTCGGCTCCCGGCGGGCGGTCTGGATCGTCCACCAGACGATTCGCTCCAGAACAACCGCAACCGCCACTATCAAAACGGCTGCGATGGGGTACATCACTGGTCCGCCCTTAAAGAAAGCCTCAAATATGCTGTTGCCTTTGGCCCAGTCCGGAATTGGACGACCGCCGGCGGTGGCAGCATCAGCGGCCAAGAGAGGAGCAAACGTACCTAGCAAAGTGAGCATATGATCTCTTCCAACCATTTAAACCTGTGTTTCGAGCCGACGATTCGGACCGGAAGCCTGCGAAGCAAGATTTTTGTCATCCACACGATGCGGTCATTGAGCTCCTGGGATGGTTTATCCGCTTGATCCGGTTCACATTAAGCAGCAATCGATAAACCCTAGCGCGAAAGCGCACCTAGTCAAAGTGTGCGTCAGCAGTAAAAATACGATCGATCGTTCTGCAAGTTGCTGCAATGCGAGAGAAAATCTCACAAAAAGCCCTTGAGCCCTCTCGTGTGAACTTTTTTGCTCTTAAGTTTCCAAAATGGCGCAAACCGGGGATTACAAGCGTGCTTCGATCTGTTGATGCAAGTATTCGGAGAGGCGCTCCTCCGGCAAGCGGTCGACAACTTCGTTCAGAAAGCCGCGCGCGATCAGGCGCTTGGCCGAAAGGTCGTTGATACCTCGACTTTTCAGGTAGAACAGTTCCTCGGGTTCCACCTGACCGGAAGTGGCACCATGCGTACACCGCACATCATCCGCCAAAATCTCCAGACCCGGCATTGAATTTGCCTCTGCATCATCGCTCAGGAGTAAATTTCGAACTTTTTGGTACGCGTCCGTTCGATGCGCACCCGGTTCGACCTTAATCAGGCCAGAAAAGATCGTTCGTGAGCGATCATGGAGCGCATTCTTATACAAGAGATCGCTGGTCGTATCTGGCATCTGGTGATCCTGCAGTGTGCGCTGGTCGAATTCCTGCTCGTCCCGTGCCACGCTGATTGCCAGCATGTCGCTGCGCGCACCGCTTTGAATCATTCGGCTGACGCTCTCGAGACGCGAATATTTCCCCCCAAAGTTTAGGGCAAGATTGAGAGCGGCTGAGTCCTTCTGTGCGACGGTGGAGTTCACCTGAATGGAGACAAAATTTCTGCTCCACTCCTGGACGCCGATATAGTTGAGCTTGGAACCCGGCTTCAAAACAAGGTCGTTCACTGCGCAGCCCAGTCCTCGTTCGTCCGGGTTCGACGAGACAAAATGTTCAAGCATCGTCACCTGGCTATTATCTTCCGCAATGATCAAGGTGTGCGGAAAAACTGCCGCCCAATCTCCTTGGACCAGATGAAATACTTCAAAAGGGTTGCGAACCTCGACACCGCGTGGGATCCAAAGGAAAGTACCGGCTTGAACCACAGCCTTGTGCAAAGCGGCAAATTTTGCCGAGCCTAGCCGGGCCGATTGCGCCATGAAATGCTCTCGCAGCCGGTCGGAATGCTTTTCCAATGCATCAGCCAGAGTGGTAAAAATCACTCCTGCGCTCTCGAGCGCCGGGCTAAACAATTCGGCCCTTACCAAAGATTCATTGGCGAAGATCATTCTGCCGGCAGGTTCAGGGAATTGGCGCGGACGCGCCAAAGACAAGGGGTCGCCGGAGAAGACTGGGGCAGCCACATAATCGTCCAGGGCAAGGTTTTTTACGGAGGAAAATCGCCACAACTCGTTGCCGCGAGCCGGGAACGGTTCCGCTTCAAATTCCTCCCACGCCTTCGCCTGGAGTTCCCTGAACCAGTCCGGCGCCGGAGATTGTCGGGGTCCGGACAGAATCGAAGAAAGTTCAGTGGATGTCATAGTTGCGCTGCTCCCTGTGCCTTAAAATGCGTCTTAGCCTAACCTGAACCCCGAAGTGGGACACCGAAAGCTGACAGCCATCCCGTAGATTGGAAGAGAGTACTCGGATGCAACCATCTTGCAGAACCCGGTGAAACTTACGGCTAGCCTCTCCTCTTGCGCAGCGATACCCTGCAGGAAGCCGTGAACGGGGTCCTTGGCTACACTGGACCTCTTTAACCTACCGATCCCTCCATCTCAAGATCGATGAGCCGCTTCAATTCCACGCTGTATTCCATCGGAAATTGACTGACGAGATCATTCACAAACCCATTCACAGCGAGACTCATGGCCTGCCCCTCGCTCAGGCCCCTCTGTTGCATATAGAAAATCTGTTCCGCGTTGATCTGACTGACAGAAGCTTCGTGTTGCGTGGAATTACCAGTACCCCGAACAGTGATTGCCGGGTACGTGTCGGTGCGGCTGTTGGCGTTGATGAGCAAAGCATCACACTCTGTGTTGTTCTTACAGCCCTTGAGGTGTTTAGGGACATGAACGAGCCCTCTGTAGGTTGCTCTTCCTTTGCCGATACTGATGCTTTTGGAAACGATGTTGCTGCTGGTTTCGTCGGCCGCGTGAATCATTTTCGCTCCGGTATCCTGATGCTGGCCATCGCCCGCCAGTGCTATGCTGATAACTTCGCCGCGAGCTTTGCGTCCTTTCAGCACCACGCCGGGATATTTCATAGTCAGCCTGGAACCGATATTGCAGTCGATCCACTTTATCTCAGCCTCTTCCATAGCCAACCCGCGTTTGGTCACGAGATTAAAAACATTCGGTGCCCAATTTTGGACAGTAATATATTGGATCTTTGCGCCGGGCAAAGCGACGAGCTCAACCACCGCAGAGTGAAGCGTAGCCGTAGTGAATTTGGGAGCGGTGCAGCCTTCCATATACATCACTTCGGAGCCCTCATCGGCGATGATCAAGGTTCGCTCGAATTGCCCGAAGTTCTCTGCGTTAATCCGAAAATAGGCTTGCAACGGATGTTTAACTTTCACGCCCGGCGGCACATAGATAAAGCTGCCCCCGCTGAACACTGCACTGTTTAACGCGCTGAACTTGTTATCTCCGGTCGGAATCACTCTGCCAAACCATTTTCGGAACAGGTCAGGACGCTCCTTTAAGGCGTCTGTGCTCCCCATGAAGATCACGCCTTGATCCGAAACTGCCTTTTTGACGTTGGAATAGACCGCCTCGCTGTCGAACTGTGCTTCAACTCCCGCCAGGAACTTTCTTTCGCTCTCGGGAATACCCAATCGCTCGAAGGTGCGCTTGATATCCTCGGGAACCTCTTCCCACGTCCGCTTGGGGGCCTCGCCGGAGGCCAAGTAATAGCGGATGACGTTAAAGTCGATCTCCTTGAGCTCGTCCCCCGCCCAGTGAGTAGGCAATGGTTTACTGTTGAAAACGTGGTAGGCGTTCTTGCGGAATTCGCGAAGCCATTCGGGCTCCTTCTTCACGTCCACGATATAATCGATTGTTTGCTCCGTCAGGCCGACACCGGCATCGCGCGTTGCTGCAACGTTGTAGAAAAAATTTCCAATATCCCGATCGATAGCTATTGAATCGGTCGTGGTGCTCATGTTTTTGATCTCCTCCAATCTCTTTCAGTTAGCGCCGACAGTCTCGGGCTTCCGCGCTTTTAACCAGTCGTAGCCCTTGGATTCCAGCTCCAGAGCCAACTCTTTCCCGCCGCTCCGGACAATTCGTCCTTCCGACATAACGTGAACAAAATCTGGAACAATATAGTTTAGAAGTCGTTGATAGTGGGTGATCAGAAGTATTCCGATTCCCGGTCCGCAAATCGTATTGACTCCTTTCGCAACCACCTTGAGAGCATCGATATCCAAGCCGCTATCGGTCTCGTCAAGGACAGCAAAGGTCGGCTCCAGCATCGCGAGTTGCAAAATCTCGTTCCGCTTCTTCTCGCCGCCTGAGAACCCTTCATTGACGGCCCGCCCCGTGAACTCTCTGCGAATGTCCAGCAGATCCATTTTCTGGTACAGTCGCTGATAAAACTCTATTGCATCGAGTTCCTCGCCTTCCGGCAATCGGGCTTGCAACGCGGCGCGCAGAAAATTTGCGTTACTCACACCTGGTATCTCCATCGGGTACTGAAAAGCCATAAAGAGTCCTCGGCGCGATCGCTCATCTGGCTCCATCTCAAGAATACTGACTCCATCCATCAAGATTTCGCCGCGTGTCACCTGATAATCGGGGTGACCGGCCATTACTTTTGCCAAGGTGCTCTTGCCCGACCCGTTTGGCCCCATCACAGCATGGATTTCACCTGTGCTGAATTCCAGGCTCAACCCTTGAATAATCTCCTTGTCAGCGACCGAAACGTGTAAATCGTCAATGACAATAGAACTCATGAATGACGTTTTTGAGTTTTCATTTTTGCATGCTGGGCTGAAAATCCGCCCATTCCGATTGGGTCAGTCCCGAGAGAATGTTGCGCTGAGCACTTTGCGCATTGCCCTTTCAATGACACTTCGGCGTGCGCCACGATAAAACCTGGGGGTAAATCCCATCTGCCGTCGAAAGGAACATCCACATCAGAAATTGCTCCGCAGGATTCACAGTAGAAATGGCTATGTTCCTGCAGGTTCGCGCAATAACGCGTTGGCGCGCGGTCCAGGTTGACCTGTTTCACGAGTCCCCAGTCCACTAAAGCGTCCAAGCAGTTATAGATCGTCGCCAATGAGATCGACGGCATATGTTTTTTCGCGCGGAGAAACACTTCCGTGGCTGTCGGGTGATCTCTTTTTTGCAGTAATAATCCGAAGACTTCTTCGCGCTGTTTGGTCAGCCGAATTCCACTACCAGCGAATCGCTGCACATGTTCAAGAGGAAGCTTCACGGTGAAATCAACCTGCCATAAGCGATAACAATATCAAGAATAATTCTAAAAAGATCCGGTGATGGACCTTCCTCGCCAGCCCCCGAGGAGAATAATAAGAAAATGCGCTAGCCGGCATGCCACCGAATCAAAGCACGTGTGAGATTTTCAGCCCTCAGGAATTCTGCGGGAAATAGGTCTTTGGAGTCCCGCTCGGAGAAGCTACTGGATTCGCCTCTTTTTCCTGCCTTCTATCCGGCGTGCCTGACCGCTCCTTTGCAACACCCTCACCCTCGTTTCGCAATTGGCTGGCAGGATGCCGTTCACACGCGCCAAGGGCGAGCGACAACAATGCAATCGTTACCAAAAGCTTCTTCATTAAGCTTCGCATTTGAGCACACAACCGGCACAAAGGAAAGACCCACCCAAGATCCACGTTCATATTTTCGAGAACCCGCTCGAGCCGTCCATGACGTGTTCGGCCGCACCGAGCGACGTGAGACGCTTCGCCACACCCAAATACCCTTTTTCACTCCGGTCGGTAATCGAAAAGATTCAGTTGGGGTTTTGGTTCTTCCTTTCGCTTGGGGCGACTCCGAAAAATCTTGGCTTCGGCCAATCGTGGTTTGCCCTGTGCGTTCAACTCTGAGGCCTCTAAATTCGCGAGAATTTCCTTGGCACGTTCGATAACATCGTCAGGTAATCCGGCAAGGCGCGCAACCTGTATACCGTAGCTTTTGTCGGCGGCGCCAGCCTGGATTTTACGGAGAAAGATTATCTGCTCGTTCCATTCCCTGACGGCAACATTGAAATTCTTTACCCCTTTGCAAATTACTGCCAGTTCCGTCATCTCGTGATAATGCGTGGCGAACAGCGTCCGGGAGCGAAGCACGTCATGGAGATACTCCGCCACGCTCCAGGCGATCGACAGCCCGTCGAAGGTGGAGGTTCCGCGCCCGATTTCATCGAGGATTACCAAGCTACGCTCCGTCGCGTTATTCACAATGTTCGCGGTTTCGTTCATCTCAACCATGAATGTCGACTGCCCTCGCGACAAATCATCGGACGCTCCTACCCTGGTATAAATACGGTCAACCAACCCGATCTCTGCGGCGGCAGCTGGCACGAAGCTGCCAACCTGCGCCATCAACACGATCAATGCGACCTGACGAAGAAAGGTTGATTTGCCGGCCATGTTTGGACCAGTGATCAGCAATAGACGATTCTCAAAGCCGTCCAACGAACAATCGTTTGGGACGAATTTCTCTTCCGTGACATTCTGGTCGAGAACAGGATGGCGCCCGTCCCGAATATAAATCTTCAAGTCGTCGGTCACCGCGGGTCGTGAATAACCGAACAGCCGGGCCGTTTCCGCAAGCGAAGCAACCACATCCAAGATAGCGATGAATCGGGCTATTTCCTGGAGCTGTGGCAAGTACTCCATTAGGCTGTCACGCAAGGCCAGAAAAAGCTCGTACTCCAGCGCCCTGGAGCGCTCGTCGGCGCCCAAGATTTTGAATTCCACTTCCTTCAGTTCCGGAGTGATAAACCTTTCGCCGCCCACGGTCGTTTGTTTTCGTGTGTAATCGGCCGGCACAGCGGCCAGATTCGAATTGCTGATTTCGATGAAGTAGCCGAATACCGAGTTGAACCTGACCTTCAACGATTTGATTCCCGTTCGTTCGATTTCTCGTTGTTGCAGGGCGGCAATCCAGTCTTTTCCGCTCCTTGAAGCGCTTCGTAATTCATCGAGCGTTGGATCATACCCCTCGCGAAAAATGCCACCTTCTTTGAGCAATCCAGGCGGTTCGTCCACCAATGCGTCGGTCAAGAGTTGAACCAATTCGGGAAGTTCTGGGATTCCCGCGGCAATTTGGTTCAATAACAAATCCTCCCCTTCGGCGAGAACGGCTTTCGCGAGAGATGCGAGATGACCTTTAAGTTCAGGCAACGATTCGAGCGATACTCGAAGACTGACAATATCCCTGGGGTTGCCGTTTAACTGGCTCAACCGGGCGACGGTTCGTTCGACGTCACGAATATGGCTTAAGGCCTCCCGCAGGGAACTTAACAGAAAGGGTTGATCCAGAAATTGCTGAATCAGCTCCTGTCGCTGGCGAATCTCGGTCTGAGACCGCAGCGGTTTTAGCAGCCATTGTCGAAAGAGCCTGCCGCCCATCGGAGTCACGGTCCGATCCAGGGCCGCAAGCAGAGTGGAACCTTCGCCAGCCCCCTTGGATTCTATCAGTTCCAGGTTCTGTTGAGTGGCAACATCCATCGCAACATATTGATCAGAAAGAAAAACTCCGAGTGACCGGATATGCGTAGTTCGTCGCCGCAGTTGATGCCTGAGATAATGAACGATCGCACCGGCCGCACCGATGCCGACGGGCAGGTCGCTACACCCGAAACCGTCCAGCGACTGGACGCAGAACTGCTCGCGGAGGAGATAAGAAGCTTGTTCCAGCTCGAAAGTATAGCTGTCATAGGAAGAAGCTCGCGGAATCTTACGGATGAGTTCTTGATCCGAATCCGGGACCAGAACTTCCGAGGGGCTGAAGCGAGCCAGTTCATCTTCGAGCGCGTTGAACGAGTTCACCTGCGTCACGCGGAATTCGCCAGTGCTTATATCGAGAAGTGCCAATCCGTGCACTTCCTTTTGCGCGGCGCCCGAAGATTGCTTAGCTGAGACACAGGATTGTCGTCCCACAGCGGCGAGGAAGTTGTTCCGGCGGGTCTCTAAGAGTTGGAAATCGCTTACCGTTCCCGGACTGATGATCTGGCTGACTTGCCTTTCAACAATCCTGCCCGGCTGCGGCTCGCTGATTTGATCGCAAATCGCGACCTTCAGTCCGGCTTTGATCAACCGGCCAACGTACCCCTCCGCGGCGTGAAATGGGACTCCGCACATCGGCATGCCGTTGCGCTTGGTCAACGCCACATTCAAAATTGGCGCTGCAATTTTCGCGTCTTCGAAAAAGAGTTCGTAGAAATCGCCGAGACGAAAAAGGAGCAGAGTTCCTTCGGGTAAAGTCCGCCGGATGCTCTGGTACTGCTGCATCATAGGGGTATCGGACATGTTCCCGGGAAGGTTAGCGACGACGAGACAGGATGCAAGGGCGGGCGGCCACCGGAGCCGGCTCAAGCAGCCTTTCCACTTTTCAGTTTGTCACTCCCCTCTTTTCTGGCAACGTGGATACTTTAGCCAATCTCCCATGTCGCGTCCCAGAAAATCCGAAGGGTATTCCCGCGATTCACATCCCAAGTTTGGCTTGCCAACCCCCATTTGACTATGCCTAAGCCGTTAGGTCAGAGGTTTCGCCAATCAGTCTTTCGACTCTTCGGTAATCTTGTCGCCGGAATATTTTACTACGTAAAAACCTTTGGAATCGAAAATCTGCCGGAAGCGGGTTTTTTGCTAGTGCCAAATCACATGACGTACGTGGACGCGGTTGTTTTGCAGCTCGCCTGCCCGAGACCAATTCGATTTATTGTCCACGAATCGATTTATCGGATCGCGTGGCTTACCCCAATCTTCAAACTGGTCGAAACGATACCGATTTCGAATCTTAGGGCAAAAGAGGCGATTCGGGAAGCGGCCGAAAGGATCAGAAAAGGCGAGATCGTCTGCATTTTCCCGGAGGGGGAACTGAGCCGCACGGGCACATTAATCAAATTGCGCAAAGGCTTCGAATTGATCGCGCGCCTAGCAGAGTGCGAAGTCATCCCGGTTTGGTTGGACGGCCTTTGGGGTTCAATCTTTTCATTTGAAGGCGGCCGCTACTTCCTGAAGATGCCCAAGCGGATCCCGCAGCTCGCGACAATTGCGTTTGGGCAGCCGATACCCGCTCGTTCTGTAGAAATCGGCCTAACTCGGGAAAAGCTTCTTGAGCTTGGAGAGTTCTGTTATCAGAGACGCCCGGAGCTTACGGGTCACCTTGGCCGCGCGACAGTGCGCGGCCTAAAGCGGAGGCCATTCGACCAGGCGATCATTGATGGAATGGACGGCCGTGTTGTGAAGCGAGGCGATCTGCTCGCGGCATCGATTGCGCTCAGTCGATGGATTAAGAAACAGTGCGCAGGCGAACGCGTCGCTGTGGTGTTACCGCCAGGCGCAGGAGCGGTTGTCGCGAATCTCGCAGTGACCTTGGCTAACAAAGTCGCTGTCAATTTAAATTTCACGGCGGGACGCGCGGCTCTTCAAGCAGCTATTAACCGCGGCCAGATTCTGCATGCAATTTCTGCTAAACCCGTGATGAAGCGTCTGGAAGATTTTCCTTGGCCGAAAGATGTCTTCCGATTGGAGGAGCTTATGCCGGAGCTTAGACCCAAAATTGCGCTGTGGCGCCTGATTTCTGCGGTCGCGCCAGCCTGGCTTTTGAGCAATCTTCTTGGTTTACCCAAAAAAGCCGACCGTAAAGAGGCAGTGCTTCTATTCACCAGCGGCTCTTCCGGCGAGCCCAAAGGGGTCGTGCTCAGTCACCGAAATGTGCTGGGGAACGTCATGCAGTTTGGTTCCATGCTGAATCTTGGGCGACAAGATTCCGTAATGGCGTCGCTTCCTTTCTTCCATAGTTTCGGCTGCACGGTTACGCTGTGGTACCCGATGATTGGCGGAGTACGGGCGATTACCTATCCGACTCCGGTCGACGTGGTCAAAAACGCCGAGATCATCGAGCGTTACAAGATCTCGTTACTCGTGACCACTCCCACATTTTTGCGAGGGTATCTGAAGCGGGCCGAGCCAAAGCAGTTTGCCAGCATCAAACTTCTTGTTACTGGAGCGGAAAAGCTGCCTAGGGAACTGGCGGAAGCGTTTGAACAGAAATTCGGCAAGCATGTTCTGGAGGGCTATGGGCTCACGGAAACCGCTCCGGTTGTCAGTACCAACCTGCCTGACCCCCCTGCGAACCTGCCGACTGATACAGTGCAACCATCCAGCCGCGTCGGCTCGGTAGGCAAATTGTTACCCGGACAAGCGGCACAGATCCGTGATCCAGAAACCGATGCGCTGATGTCACCTCACGAACTGGGGATGCTTTGGTTGAAAGGTCCGAATATCTTCGAGGGTTATCTGAATGAGCCGGCCCGAACCGCCCAGGTCCTGAGTGACGGCTGGTTCAAAACAGGGGATCTCGGCCGACTTGATGAAGACGGATTCCTCTATATCGAGGGACGACTATCGCGGTTCTCCAAGATTGCCGGTGAAATGGTCCCACATGAAACGATTGAGGCAAGAATCATCGAAGCATTTGGCTTGAGAATGGAAGACGAACGCGTGGTCGCCGTTGTGGGCGTACCGGATCAGGCGAAAGGCGAGGCGCTCATTCTGCTCGCGATTCGAGATCTTTCTCCGGAGAGAATCCGGGAACATCTGTTAGCGGCCGGCCTGCCGAATCTTTGGGTTCCCCGCACTGTCAGAAAAGTGGAGAAAATTCCCATTCTCGGTTCGGGTAAACTTGATCTCGGCAAATGCAAGGAATTGGCTTTGGCTCGGTAAGGAGAAGCTGTCAGTACGAGCGTCAGTAGTAGATGAATAGCGACCAGCAGGATACGACCCAATATATTGGGGCGTGTTGCAGCCCCAAGCTACTTGACTTAATTAACCTCATTCATCTCTGTAATTTGTATAATTTGCGATTCAAATTCGGGAGGATTGAGAAGGGATAGCTACAGCTTGTGTCACTGGCGCTGGCGGACCAACTATCAAGCCTTTGCCAATTTGGAGGTTGGCCGGTGGAGCGGGTGGGGGAGTCGAGTCCGGCAACGAACCTGGAATAATGTCGACTGTGGCGCCCACACCGATGGCGTTGAAGACCCGCAGCACATCTGCCGATTTCATGCGTACACAGCCAAAACTGGCGGGATGGCCCAGGTTGCGTTCTTCGGGTGTACCATGAATATAAATGCATCGCGCGAATGCATGCCGATTTTGCGGTTCAAGCCCTTTTAGCCAGATGATTCGAGTAACGATCGGATCACGGCCTGGGGTATTCGGCCTTAGGACTTCGCCGGTTTCCCTCCGGCTTTTAAAGACTGCACCGATCCGCGCGCCTGCGCCGATCTTTTTCACCACTTCCAGCCTTCCGAGCGGCGTTCCGCGACTCCCAGGCTGATCTCCCAGCCCGAACCTTGAGGTCGAAATCGGATAGCGGGCGAGCAATCTTTCCTGCTGATAGAGCTCCAGACTTTGATCCGCTACACTCACCAGGATTCGATGGTCAGTATCCTTCGTCGAACAAGATGAGAATAAAAGCGCCAGGGCCATCAGGAGAAGAGCGGACCGACAAAGCGTCATGCTCGATATTAATAACAAAAGATCGGCATATATCAACGCCGTGCCGCATCGCTCTCTTTTTGTGCACTGGGCCGGAGCGCGCCGACGAGAATTTGCGACCTGGCGATGTGCTGCAACTAAGTTACTCACAATCCGGGATCGCTCACCCGAAGACCCTGGTTGATCATAAACAAAGCGGGACGCTTCGCTTACTCCTTCGAGAAACCTACTGCCTGGGAGCGGTTTCTTCCCCGACTGCGTACCGTGCAAAACGGCGAATTACGATGTTTTCACCGACTTCAGCGATCTTCAGTGAGACAAGATCTTTGATTGTTTGATCCGGATTTTTGATGAATGCCTGATCCAGCAAACAGACGCCGCTGAAAAATTTATCGAGTTTTCCTTCAACGATTTTCTCGACAATGTTGGCAGGTTTGTCCGTCACTTGGGCGCGATAAATTTCGCGTTCCCTTTCAATCGATTGAACCGGTACCTGATCCCGGCTCACATAAAGCGGGTGTGCAGCAGCAATGTGGAGGGTGATGTCTTTGACGAAATCGCGGAAGCTGTCGGTTTTAGCCACAAAATCAGTCTCGCAGTTTATTTCTACGAGGACTCCTACTTTTCCCCGCATATGAATATAGGAGGCGACAACGCCTTCTTTGGCGGTTCGAGATGCTTTCTTGGAGGCGCTCGCTATTCCCTTTTTGCGGAGGATATCTTCGGCTTTGTTCAGGTCTCCGTCAGACTCGAGCAGCGCCTTTTTGCAATCCATCATGCCGGCGTTGGTCTTATCACGTAATTGTTTGACGAGGTTAGGATTAACTTCAGCCATAAGGAAAAAAGTTTAGCGCGAAAATCTCACAAGCAAAGCGCTCGGCGAAATTTGCGCTGGCAACCCTGGCGGGAAAGCAGTTCGGGGAAATTGGAATCGAGAATGGAAACCGGCTGACTGTGTGTTTCGCTTTCTGTTAGCAATATCGCTGACAAGGTGAAGGCGCAGAGAGGGAGATCTCAACGCCAAACCGAAGTTAAAACCAAACAGCTTATTCAGCGACGGCGGCAAGATTTGCAGTTTCTTCTTTGTTCGCCTCATGAGAAGCCGTGTAGATGGCATCGACTAATTTCTGGAGGATGACTCGAATCGCACGGATTGCGTCGTCGTTTCCGGCAATCGGATAACTCACTTGATCTGGATCAGCATTGGTGTCAACGATCGCGACTGTTGGGATCTTGAGGCGTTGCGCTTCCGCGACGGCGATCGATTCTCGGGAAGTATCAATAATCACCATCGCATCAGGAAGACGGTCCATGTTACGGATACCTTCTAAGTTTCGCCGGAGTTTTTCTGCTTCACGCCGCAACGCTGACAGCTCCTGCTTTCCCATTTTCGAATATTCCGGCGACTTTTCGATTTGCTCGAGATAACTCAATCGGCCGACGCTTTTCCGAATGGTGGTCAGATTTGTCAAGGTTCCGCCTAACCATCGTTGATTGACGTAGAATTGCCCGCAAGCCACCGCGGCTTCCTTGACGGCTTCCTGGGCTTGCTTTTTACATCCAATGAAAAGCACCTTGCCGTTCTGTTTCGCCACATTCGCTAGGTAGTCGGTCGCCGTCTGCAGCTGTTTTACCGTTTCAGCAAGGTTAATAATGTAGATCGAATTCCTCTGCTCGAAAATGAATGGCTTCATCTTCGGGTTCCATCGCTTTGTCTGATGTCCAAAATGAACTCCCGCCTCCAGGAGTTCTGTCATTAATTCCATTGAAGACATATCTCGTTCGATGACCGCTGCCGTTTTTTCTTGGGTTACATCCGCGCAGAGCCGAAGACTATCCGGCAGCCTCCAAAGTCTCGCAAGCAGTTTTTCGATCAGCGGGGCGCAGACATTTTCTGACTTGGGCCATCATCTTTGGTCTCGATATATCGCGCGCACAACCAGAGGATATCGGCAAACCGGTTAAGGTAACGAATGCTTTCCGGGTTTACGTAATTTGCGCCATCACAGAGGGCCACCACACGGCGTTCCGCTCTTCGACAGGTGGTCCGAGCAAGATCCAAAGCGGCGGAGCTGAGATTATGGCCCGGGGTGGCCCAACCCTTAAAATCAATGGAACAATCCTTCTCGAAATCGTCCACGAGATCGGTCAAACGATCCACCATTGCCGCAGTGACCACTTGATAGCCGCCTTTTAAATATCGCTCTCGATCCTTGTCGGCAACCGCCAATTCTCCCATCAGGAGAACGAGTTCTTTCTGAACAGATAAAACAACCTCCTGAATAACTCTCTCCCCGGCAGTTGCACGTACCAGCCCCAACGCCGCGTTCAGCTCATCCACGCTGCCATAAGCTTCGACTCGCAAGTCCGCTTTTGGCACTCGGACGCCGTACATCAACGTCGTTTGCCCAGAATCTCCGGTCTTAGTTGCAATGGACATGAAGAAGGTGGTCTCCTCCAACAATCTGCAAAACCTTTGAACCCCTGACGTTTCAAATTCCTGAAAGGGGCCGCCGCAGCCGCTCTGCTTTTTAGCCGACAGCCACAGGTTCGGCCTCGACAGGCATCGCTTTTACAATCGGTTCACCGGTTTCGAGCGTCCGTATGCTGCGGTGCCCCATAAACCCTGTACCTGCCGGAATCAGGTGACCCATAATTACATTCTCTTTGAAGCCGCGGAGAAAATCGATTTTACCCAGCGTTGCCGCCTCGGTTAACACCCGGGTGGTATCCTGGAAGGACGCGGCTGAAATGAAGCTATCGGTCTCGAGCGACGCTTTGGTGATCCCAAGGAGCACTGGAACAGCTTCCGCGGGCTTACCGCCTTGTTCGATAACACGACGGTTTTCCTTCTCAAACTCGAGACGGTCAACCTGATCGCCCCAAAGCAAAACTGTGTCACCTGGCTCGGTCACTTTTACCTTCCGCAGCATTTGGCGGACGATAATCTCAATGTGTTTATCATTGATCTCGACACCTTGAAGCCGATAAACCTCCTGAACCTCGTTCACGAGATGTTCCTGAAGATCTTGCGGTCCGCACACATCGAGAATTTCGTGGGGCACGATGGGGCCTTCTGTCAACTGCGATCCTTTTTTAACAAAATCGCCTTTGAACACGATCATGTGTTTGTTCAACGGAATTAGATGTTCCTCTTCCTGACCCGACACTGGATCTCTGAGGATCAATCGGCGTTTGCCTCGGACCGTGCCACCGAATTCGACTAACCCGTCGATCTTGGCAATCTCGGCGGCCTCTTTAGGGCGCCGCGCCTCGAACAATTCCGCAACCCGAGGCAAACCGCCTGTGATGTCCTTGGTCTTGGCAATCTTGCGCGGTGTCTTCGCCAGCAAGGTACCGGCCTGCACTCGTTTGTGTTCCGGGACAACGACGTGCGCGCCGGCTGGTATCGAGTAGCTGGCGACAACCTCTTCTTTGTCGTCGATAATAACAATTTGCGGATGCAGATCTTCTTTATGCTCGATCACGACTGTACCCATCACCCCGGTTGCCTCGTCGATCTCTCGTTTTACTGTCACACCGGGAATCATATCCCGGAATTCCACCCGACCGGTCCTTTCGGTCAGGATTGGCACATTATAGGGATCCCACTGAACGAAAGTGTCACTTTTCTTCACTGAGGCACCGTCAGCGACGGAAATGACCGAACCGATCACGACATTGTAGCGTTCGAATTCCCTTCCGTCTTTGGCGTGGACGGAGACTGAACCGTTTTTATTCAGAACGATGAAGTTACCGTCCACAGACTGAACAACCCGGAGATCGTTGAAGTGGACGTTCCCATCGTTTTTCGCTTTAATGATCGGCTGTTTAAACAGCTGAGTAGCAGTTCCGCCAATGTGGAATGTACGCATGGTAAGCTGAGTACCCGGCTCTCCAATGCTCTGCGCGGCGATAATCCCGACCGCTTCGCCGAGTTTTACCATCCTTCCGGTCGCAAGATTTCGTCCGTAACATTGGGCGCAAACACCGCGTTTCGATTCACAGGTGAGAACCGAGCGAATCTTTAGCTGTTCAACGCCGATTTTCATCAGGGCGCTGGCCTGCCCTTCTTCGATCAACTGGTTCGCCTTGATGATAGTTTCTTTGGTTACCGGATTACCGATGGTCTCGCAACTGACACGGCCGACGATTCGAGTAGCCAAATCGACCACTTCATCGTCACCCTCATAAATTGGGCGCACAAGGATGCCGTTACCCGTTCCGCAATCCGCCTCGACAATAATGACGTCCTGTGCCGCGTCGACCAACTTTCGAGTCAGATACCCTGAATCTGCTGTTTTCAACGCTGTATCGGCAAGACCTTTGCGCGCGCCATGTGTTGAAATGAAATACTCCAGCACCGACAGACCTTCCCGAAAATTCGAGGTGATTGGACGTTCGATGATTTCACCCGAGGGTTTAGCCATCAAGCCGCGCATACCCGCTAACTGCTTGACCTGCTGGCGATTGCCTCGAGCCCCGGAATCCTGCATCAAAAACACCGGATTCAAATCTCGGCGTCCCTCGTTATGTTCGAGAGTTCGAAACATAACGTTTGAGATTTCTTCTCCTGCGTGAGTCCAGATATCGATGATCTTGTTGTATCGTTCACCGTCAGTGATAATACCGCTGCGGTATTGCTTTTCGACCAACCCTATCTGCTTGTAAGCCTTATCGAGCTCGGTCTTCTTCTCGTCGGGGATGATCATGTCGGTGATCCCGATTGAGACCCCGGCGCGGGTTGCCCAGGTAAAGCCTAGTTCCTTGAGACGGTCCAGCGTCTCAACAGTCTTCTGTTGTCCAGAGACCTGGTAAGTACGCCAGATGACGTCGCTTAGTTGTTTCTTCCCTGCGACTCTGTTGAAGAACCCGAGGCCTTCAGGCCAAATCCCGTTGAAGATCACCCGGCCTGCGGTGGTATCGATCACTTTGATCTCTGGATTTCCGTAGATCGTCTTCTTGCCGAAATTCGGGTTCTTGAACCGAATTTTCTCGTGGATCTTGACAGCCTTTTCGGCGAGCGCGAATTCGATTTCCGAAAGTTCCGAGAATAGTGGAAGTCGTTCCCCTGCCTGAGCAGTCTTTCGAGGATTTTGCGTTAGATAGTAACAACCCAGGACAATATCCTGAGACGGGGTCGTAATCGGTTTTCCGCTGGACGGTGAGAAGATGTTGTTAGGCGCCAGCATCAACAGGCGGGCCTCCATCTGTGCTTCCACCGAAAGCGGAACGTGAACCGCCATTTGGTCGCCGTCAAAATCGGCATTGTACGCCGTACAGACCAACGGGTGAATGCGGATTGCCTCACCTTCGATCAGCATGGGTTCGAACGCCTGAATCGATAACCGGTGAAGCGTCGGAGCTCGATTCAATAGCACCGGGTGGCCTTTGGTGACCTCTTCAAGGATATCCCATACCTCAGGCGTCTGACGTTCGATCATCTTCTTGGCGCTGCGGACCGTGTGCACGTAGCCGAGCTCCTTGAGGCGCCGAATAATGAAGGGCTCAAACAGGACCAGCGCCATTTTCTTCGGCAAACCGCACTGGTGCAGTTTCAACTCTGGTCCGATGACGATCACCGAACGGCCTGAGTAATCAACGCGCTTACCGAGCAGGTTCTGGCGGAATCGGCCACCTTTGCCCTTGAGCATGTCGCTCAACGATTTCAGCGGGCGATTTCCCGCACCTGTGACCGCGCGCCCATGTCGACCATTATCGAACAAGGCGTCAACCGCTTCCTGCAGCATCCGCTTCTCGTTCCGGATAATGACATCGGGAGTCTTCAGTTGTAGAAGGTTCTTCAGGCGATTGTTGCGGTTGATCACCCGGCGATAAAGATCATTGAGATCGGAAGTCGCAAACCGGCCACCTTCGAGCGGAACGAGCGGCCGCAAATCAGGCGGAATCACCGGCAACACATCCAGAATCATCCATTCCGGCCGGGAATGAGAATTCATAAATCCTTGAACAAGCTTCAAACGTTTCGCCAGCTTTTTGCGGATCTGCTTGCTCTTGGTGTTGTTCATCGATTCTTCGAGCTCGGCGTTCAGCGTCCGGAGTTCGATTTGCGAGAGCAACATCTTGATCGCTTCGGCGCCCATTCCGGCAACGAACGTATCACCGTACTGTTCCTCTGCCTCCCTGTATTCCTGCTCATTGAGCAACTGGGTCTTCTGCAGCTGGGTCTGCCCGGGATCGATGACGATATAGTCCTCATAATAAATGACTCTCTCTAGCTGTCGAGAGCTCATATCCAGCATCAATCCAATACGGGATGGCATGCATTTGTAGAACCAGATATGCGAAACCGGAACCGCAAGCTCAATGTGCCCCATGCGCTCGCGCCGCACACGCGACAGAGTTACTTCCACGCCGCACCGATCACAAATGACCCCTTTGTGCTTGATCCGCTTGTATTTTCCGCACGAGCACTCCCAGTCGCGGGTTGGACCAAATATTCGTTCGCAGAATAAGCCGCCTTTTTCCGGTTTAAAGGTCCTGTAATTGATCGTTTCCGGATTTTTGACCTCGCCCTTGCTCCAGGAGCGGATCGCGTCAGGCGATGCGACGCTGATTGCTACTTGGTCAAAGCCGACCGAGCGCTCCTCACCAAAAATCTCGCGAAGATTCGTTTCGTTCATAGGTTCCACCGTTAAGTGGTTGATTGAGTAAAGTTGCAATTTGCCGTGATCGAGTCTGTAAAGACGGTGGCAGGCAAGGATCCTGCCTGCCACTCTCGATTCTCGTTTGTTCATCCCGCTGCGGGAGCCGTATCAAGGGTGGAATCGCCAAAAACCTGCGTTCGCCCACCGACTTTCACATCCAGACCCAAGCTTTGCATTTCCTTGATCAATACGTTGAATGATTCAGGTGTACCCGCCTCCAACGAATTATCCCCTTTCACGATTGACTCATAAATTCGGGTCCGCCCCTGGACGTCGTCTGACTTCACTGTCAACAACTCCTGAAGTGTGTAGGCTGCTCCGTAAGCTTCCAGCGCCCAAACTTCCATTTCGCCGAATCTTTGCCCGCCATACTGAGCTTTGCCCCCCAACGGCTGCTGCGTCACCAGCGAGTAAGGTCCCACCGCGCGGGCGTGGATCTTGTCAGCCACCAAATGGCCGAGCTTAAGCATGTAGATGTATCCTACCACGACATTTTGATCGAATGCATCCCCGGTCCGACCATCGTGAAGTGTCGATTTTCCAGTCTCGGCGACCCATGTGAATCCCTCGATCTTCTTCGCTTCCGTCAGGTATTTTCGGATCTCGGGTTCGTCAATGCCGTCAAAAACCGGAGTTGCGACCTTGAATCCGAGTGCTTTCGCAGCCACCCCAAGGTGAGTCTCAAGCACTTGCCCCACGTTCATTCGACTAGGTACACCCAGCGGATTCAAAACAATTTCGACCGGAGTGCCATCGTGCAGAAACGGCATGTCTTCCTCCGGGACGATCTTCGCGACCACTCCTTTATTCCCATGCCGACCGGCCATTTTATCGCCGACACTCAACTTGCGTTTGCTGGCGATATAGACCTTGACCTGCTTGATGATACCAGGATCAATGTCATCGCCGCTCTCAATTCGATCGAGCGAGCGTTCTTTCTCGAGATCCAATTCTGCGAATTTGTGTTCGAACGAACTGATGATATCGCGAATCTTGTTTCGAATCGGGCTCGGATCGATATCTACGTGGTCGTAAACCCCCGCGAGCTTTCGCAGGAGTGTCTTGGTGATCTTCCGATTTGCCGGAATGATAATCTCACCCGTCTCGGCGTTTACCACGTCGAGTGGAATTTTTTCGCCGAGAAGAATGTTTGAGAGCGCCTCGGTCAGCTCTTCGTGCAGCTCATCTTTTTTCTTTTTGTAATCTTCGCCGATCTGCTTGGCCTGTCTTTTTGTTTCGGCAGGAGTAAGTTTTTGTTTGGCGATCTCCTTACGGGAAGAAACTTTGACATCCATGACGATGCCGTAAGTACCAGAAGGAACAGTGAGGGAAGTATCCTTCACATCAGCCGCCTTCTCGCCAAAAATTGCTCGTAACAGTCGTTCTTCCGGCGCGAGCTCGGTCTCGCTCTTGGGCGTGATTTTGCCGACCAGAATGTCGCCCGGTTTCACTTCGGCGCCGACACGAATCACGCCATCCGGTCCGAGATTTCTGAGAGCCTCCTCGCTAACGTTTGGTATATCACGAGTAATTTCTTCCGGACCGAGTTTTGTATCACGGGCGCCAATCTCGAATTCATCGATGTGGATTGAGGTGTAGGTATCCTCTTTCACCACCTTTTCGGATATCAGAATAGCGTCTTCAAAGTTGTAGCCGTTCCACGGCATGAATGCCACTAGTACATTGCGGCCAAGTGCCAGCTCGCCAAGCTCGGTGTTTGGCCCATCGGCAATAACCTGCCCCGCCACAATCCGCTGCCCTTTCCGAACGATCGGCTTCTGGTTGATACAGGTCCCGGCGTTTGAACGCATGAATTTCCGCAGCTCGTAGACGTGCAAACCCTCGTCCGATCTGCTCACCAGCTTCTTTTTCGGTTCCGGTGATTTGCCGTCTTTTGTGATGACAATCTGTTCAGCCGTGACAGAGGAAACCACTCCTTCCGCTTCGGCCACGATAACCGCCTTGGAATCGCGAGCGACTTTGCCTTCCAGTCCCGTTCCGACCAAAGGCGACTCCGATCGAATCAGCGGCACCCCTTGCCGCTGCATGTTCGAGCCCATCAGCGCTCGGTTCGCATCGTCGTGTTCGAGAAATGGGATGAGTCCTGCGGCCACTGACACCAACTGCTTCGGCGAGATATCCATGTAGTGGATTTTGCCCGGTTCCACTTCCAAAAAGTCACCCCGGTAACGGCAGGAAACTTTCTCGTCGGTGAAGTTGCCATCTTCATCGATCGGTGCGTTGGCCTGGGCCACCAGATAGTTTTCTTCCCGGTCGGCAGTGAGATAGTCGATCTGCGTCGTAACACGACCGCTTTCGACCCGGCGATAGGGCGTTTCGATAAATCCGAACTCGTTAATGCGGGCAAAGGTGCTCATCGAGCTGATGAGACCGATGTTAGGGCCTTCCGGCGTTTCGATAGGACAAATCCGGCCATAGTGGGACGGATGGACGTCGCGCACTTCGAACCCTGCGCGGTCTCTGCTCAATCCGCCGGGTCCAAGAGCGGATAGACGTCGTTTGTGGGTCAGTTCCGCAAGAGGATTCGTCTGATCCATGAACTGGCTTAACTGTGACCGACCAAAAAAATCGCGAATTACCGCACTAAGCGCCTTCGGATTAATCAGCTTTTGTGGCGTCATTCCGTCGATGTTCACATCGAACAACGTCATGCGCTCTTTGACCAGACGTTCGGTGCGCGCTAAGCCAACCCGGCACTGGTTGGCAAGTAACTCGCCGACCGTACGCACTCTGCGGCTTCCGAGATGGTCAATGTCATCCAGGATCCCCTCACCCTTTCGAAGGGTAATCAGGTATTTCATCGCTCCGATGAAGTCTTCTTTGGTCAATGTTCGCTCCGCGAGATCGACTTCAATTCCGAGCTTCTGATTTATCTTGTAACGACCGACCCGACCAAGGTCGTATTTTTTCGGATCAAAAAATAATCGTTTCAGCAGTCCACGAGCATTTGCGACCGTGGGAGGATCGCCAGGACGCAGCCGGCGGTAAATATCTTTGAGCGCTTCTTCCTCATCATGCGCAGGATCCTTCTTGATCGATTTGATAATAGTGTCGTCATCCTTGGTATCGACAACGCTTACCTCGGTGATACCGAGCGTCAGAATTTGCTGGATCGTTGCCTTTGTTAATGGCTCGAATGCACGCGCTACTGTGATTTCCCCGTCGCGAACGTCCTGGATCAGAACTCGAGTGTTAAGCTCATCTTCCTCGACATCTTTTCTCAAATCGAGCTTCTCGATATTATAGAATATCTTGATGATGTCGCCATCACCGCCAAAGCCGATAGAGCGCAGGAACGTGGTGGCCAAGAACTTTCGACGTCGCTTCCGTCGATCCAGATAAATATAGAGCAGATCGTTGGTATCAAACTGGACTTCCAGCCAGGAACCGCGATCTGGGATAATGCGAAAGCTATAAAGGACCTTGCCGTTCAGGTGAATCGAAGACTCGAAGGCGATTCCGGGAGACCGGTGTAATTGGCTGACCACGACACGTTCCGCCCCATTGATGACGAACGTCCCTTGCGGCGTCATCAGGGGAATCTCACCCATGTAAACCTTTTCTTCCTTCGTGCCCTTGTCATCCCGAAGCTGGAAAGTCACATGCAAGGGCGCGCTGAATGTCTGTCCTTCCCGCTGACATTCCAGGGCCGACATTTTCGGTTCGCCTATGTCGTAGCTGACAAAATCCAAGACCACCTTATCGTCGTAGCTCTGGATCGGAAACACCTCCCTGAAGACGGCCTGCAATCCCACATTCTTTCGCCTGCCCGGCGAAACATCTTTCTGCAGGAATTCGATATACGAATTGAGCTGGACTTCAATCAGGTTTGGGGGCTCAATCGCTTCTTTGATTTTTCCGAAGTAAATGCGCTCTGACATACGATAACGTGCTAGCTGACCGCCCGGGGCAAAGTCTCCCGCCCCCCCGCAGACTAGCGGCTAGGTGAAGGTTTCAACAACAAAGGGGAAGACAAATAGCCCCACGCGCGTGGCTTGTCAAATTCGCCACGCTGATGGAGCGGCCCCCTTGTTATCTCTTGTAACTTGCGAGCGATATCTCGATGTTCCCGCGGTTAACGGAACCCTAGTATACGCAGACAAGGCGGCTCCGCAAGTACTTTTAATTTAACGCGCGAACCCGAGACTGTATGTTTTTGGCGAGTGCCCAATCGGCAAGAATCACCTGAAAAACGACAAGCTCACACCAAGTCCGTGACGGTGCAGCAGCCTTGCATCAAAAATGGGGCGGCCAGCAACCCCGTCCGAGCCGGACTGGCGGTAGAAAGGAGCATATCGTAACTGGTATGCATTGGAAACCAAGTTGCGGGACGCTTCGAATGCGCCCGGGCGTCCCGCAGTTTTCGACGGACATCGTGCCCCTCAGCGATTTATTGGATTTCGACCTTCGCGCCGGCTGCTTCGATCTTTTTCCTGATGTCTTCGGCCTCCTGTTTGGGGACACCCTCCTTCACCGGTTTTGGCGCGCTTTCAACCAGCGCCTTCGCCTCGGCCAATCCGAGGCCCGGAACCGAAGCACGGACTTCCTTGATCACCGCGATCTTGTTGGGTCCAATTTCTTTGAGGATGACGTCAAAGGCTGTTTTCTCTTCCACCGGAGGAGCCGCCGCCCCGCCCGCGCCTGCCGCAGGTGCCGCTGCAACAGCTACCGGAGCGGCTGCGCTGACCCCCCATTTCTCCTCGAGTCTTTTTACCAGATCAGCGATTTCCAGAACGGTAAGAGCGCTGAGTTGCTCAACTATTTGATTTGTATCTGCCATTTTACTTTCTCTCGGTATCGTCGCGCCCCGAAGCCTCAGGGCATTTCAGAATCCGCAGCCGCGGACCCCGACGAGGAACCATTTTTCTCTTGCTCGCGACGTGTGGCTTCTTCCACGTCTCGAAAATTTCTTATTGGCGCTTACGCTTCCACGCCTTCCTGACCCGCGCCTGCGCTCTCCTTTTCTACTCTGGCATTCAGCAAGCGGGCTAGTGATGTACCTGGTTCATTGAGCAATATCACTAGCTTCTGTAACGGCGACTTTAGAACTCCCAACAGCTGTGACTGGAGAATATCCTTGGGTGGCAGATCAGCGAGCTCACGGATTTGCTCCTTAGAGATTATTAGCTTGTCCAAAACTCCGATCTTGACGGACGGCCTTTGGAATTCAGCCGAAAAACCCTTCAGAATTTTTGCGGCTGCGCAGACATCGCCTTCTCCGGTCACGATTGCAGTCTGACCGTTAAGGCTATCGGCTAGATCCGGATATCCCACCTCTGCAGCGGCTCTGCGCAGAAAAGTATTCTTAACGACTCTGCACTGAGCGCCGGCTCGGGCTAAGCGTGACCGCAGTTCGAAAAACTGAAGCACATTCATCCCAGAGTATTCGGTTATTAGCAAGAATGGGGACTTATTCAACTTTGTGGAGAGATCTTCGACGATGGTAGCTTTTTCAGGTCTCATTTCTGCTAATCCCTCCTACTATTTTAAGAAAGGTGTCGCATCAACTCGCAACCCGGGACTCATCGTTGCGCTCATAGTGATGTTGTGAACGAACTTGCCCTTTGCCGTTGCGGGCCGCGCCTTAACCACGGCCTCGATCACCGCGGAACCATTTTCAACCAGCGCCTTGGGTTGAAAAGAAACTTTGCCCATTGGCACGGCGACGTTGGCGTTCTTGTCGAGCTTGAATTCAACACGTCCGGCCTTCACTTCTCGGACAGCCTTGCCGGTGTCTTCGGTGACTGTGCCTGTCTTCGGGTTTGGCATCAATCCTCTGGGACCAAGGATCTTGCCGAGCTTGCGTACTTCTGACATGGCACCAGGCGTTGCGATCGCCACATCGAAATCCTGAAAACCTTCTTGGCATTTCTTGATCAGGTCTTCAAAGCCCACGTACTCGGCGCCTGCTTCCCTGGCAGCTTCCGCGGCATGGCCCTGAGCAAAGACAAGCACACGGACCAGATTGCCACTTCCATGGGGTAATGGACAGGTTCCGCGAACCATCTGGTCGGATTGACGCGGATCCACACCAAGTCTGAACGACAAGGTGACGGTTTGATTGAACTTTGGAGGCGGAAGCGTTTTCAGCTTTTCAACTGCCTCCTCCAACGAATACGTTTTCGCGGGCCCGATGAGATCGAGGCAAGCGCGATAACGTTTACTGCGATTTGCTACTTTCATTTTTGCTTGCAGTCATGGCGGGCTCACCAGCCCTCCTGCGATTAGGTTAACTGGAGGTTATTGGCCTGCACGGGAAACAGACCTGCAATCCAGTTGCTTTTCAGTCCGCGTGATCCACACCCGCATCTGGTCCCGTCGCACGCGTTTTATTCTTCCACTTCGATGCCCATCTGACGAGCGGTCCCAACCAATGTACGGTAGGCAGCTTCTTCTGAACGAGAATTCATGTCTTTCATTTTTAGCTTAACAATGTCCATCACCTGACTCTTTGTTAATTTGGCCACCTTGATCTTATTTGGCTCTTTCGAGCCAGCTGCAATGTTAGCGGCTTTTTTGAGCAGCATCGAGGCAGGAGGCGCTTTGGTAATGAACGTAAAACTCTTATCTTTATAGACGGTGATAACGACAGGGAGGATGTCTCCAACCTGTTTCTGGGTCGCCGCATTAAACTCTTTGCAGAAGGCCATGATATTGACGCCATTCTGACCAAGAGCGGGACCGACGGGAGGAGCGGGGTTGGCCTGGCCAGCCGGGATCTGGAGCTTGATCGTCGCAACAACTTCTTTCGCCATAATGCTTGTGATTCAGGTTGAATCAACTATCCTCTTTCCACCTGCCAGTATTCCAGCTCGACCGGAGTCGATCGGCCGAAGATGCTAACCGAAACTCGCAGCTTTCCGCGGTCAGGATCAATCTCTTCCACCACACCGCTCTGGTTCTGAAAAGGGCCATCCGCGACCTTTACCGTTTCTCCGACCTCAAAGCTGACCTTAGGTTTAACCTTGTCTTCCAGTTGCCGGATTTGTGCCAGCATGCTTTCGACCTCCTGTGGCCGCATCGGCACCGGCCGATCTTTCGTACCGGCAAACCCGAGCACTCCAGGGGTTTCGCGAATAAAATACCAAGTCCGCTCGACCAGTTGGTTTTGCTGGTCGAGCAAATACATGTTCACAATCAGGTAGCCGGGGAAAAACTTTCGAGTTGTTTCGGTTCGTTTCCCTCGCTTGATTTCGGAAACTCGCTCCGTGGGAATCAAGACTCCGTAGACAAGGTCACCCATCTCCTCGGTCTTTATTCGCCGCGTAAGATTATCGAAGACTTTCTGTTCCTGCCCAGAGAGCACATGCACGACGAACCACTGACTTTTATCCAATTCACTCATATAGAGTCACCTGCGACTCACGGCACCAACAGCTTGACGAGATTCACCATCACCAGATCCCAAAATGCTATATACCCGCTCAAGAGCAACATTGCCACCACTACGACCGCCGTCGAATCAATGAGTTCGCGGTATTTCCTGATTCCCTTTTCCTTCGGATCCCAGGGCCAGCTGCATTTCTCCAGTTCTGTTCTCACCTCGACTAAAAACCCTTTTAAGCGACCGATCATAACTTTAAAGCGAGAGTTTAACCCGATTTATTTCATCTTTCCACGCCAACGGGATGGTCCGGTAAACTCTCAAAAAACAGGTCAGGAGGGACTCGAACCCCCAACCGGCGGTTTTGGAGACCGCTGCTCTACCAATTGAGCTACTGACCTCACTTTGATCGCTTCAAAAAAGGAGGGTCCGGCATGCGCCGGACCACCTCACTCTGCAAATCCTCTCGATTTCTCTATCTACAATTTAGTCAAGAATATCGGCGACACGACCCGCGCCAACCGTTCGCCCACCCTCGCGAATAGCAAAGCGGATTGTCCTCTCCATCGCGATCGGGGTAATCAGGTCAACCTCTATTGAGACATTGTCACCCGGCATCACCATTTCCACGCCATCGGGCAATTTTACGGTCCCAGTCACGTCTGTGGTGCGGAAATAGAATTGCGGTCGGTAATTGGTGAAGAATGGAGTATGACGGCCACCTTCTTCTTTGCTCAGGACGTACACTTCTGCCTTGAACTTTTTATGAGGATGGATCGTACCGGGTTTCGCCACAACCTGCCCCCGTTCCACATCTTCCTTCTTTATGCCACGAAGTAGAACACCGACGTTGTCACCGGCGCGAGCTTCGTCGAGGAGTTTACGGAACATTTCAATATCGGTGACGGTCGTTTTCGTTGTTGGTCGTATTCCGACGATCTCGACTTCCTCCATCTTTTTGAGGATCCCGCGCTCTACACGCCCGGTGACCACTGTGCCCCGACCTTCAATGTTGAACACATCTTCGATCGGCATGAGAAATGGCTGATCGATGGGGCGTTCCGGAAGTGGAATATATTCATCAACCGCTGCCATCAACTGGTGAATGGCGTCTTTGGATTTGGGATCGCCTTCCAACGCTTTCAACGCGCTCCCTTTGACGATCGGAATCGTGTCGCCCGGGAACTCGTATTGCGAGAGAAGATCGCGCACCTCCATTTCCACAAGGTCAAGAAGCTCGGTATCATCCACCATGTCGCACTTGTTCAGGAATACTACGATTGAAGGCACACCAACCTGGCGGGCCAGCAGAATGTGTTCACGGGTCTGCGGCATTGGGCCGTCGGCAGCCGAAACGACAAGGATAGCGCCATCCATCTGCGCGGCGCCGGTGATCATATTCTTGACGTAGTCAGCATGACCCGGACAATCCACGTGTGCATAGTGCCGCTTTTCAGTCGAATATTCCACATGCGCGGTATTGATCGTGATACCGCGTTCTTTTTCTTCAGGAGCGTTATCGATCTGGTCGTACCGCGTCGCCTGGGCCATGCCCTTTTCGGCCAGAACCGTCGTGATAGCGGCCGTCAACGTGGTCTTTCCATGGTCGACGTGGCCAATGGTGCCTACGTTCACGTGCGGTTTGGATCTTTCAAATTTATCCTTAGCCATTTAGGGTCTCCTTTTAGTCTTGCTGCTAATGTCTTTTTTCAAATCGTCTCGATACTGGCGGGACATGGAGCCCATGACCGGGATTGAACCGGTGACCTCGTCCTTACCAAGGACGTGCTCTACCAACTGAGCTACATGGGCAGGTGCCGTTTTCGGCCAACTTACAATGGTACCAAGACTGACTGAATCGCGCCGTTGGAGATTGAAATCAAGAAGCATTGGGTCCCAATCTTTAAGTCCCTGTAGATTAGGGGCATTAAGCTCGCTGCTCAAGGTCCGCCAAACGAGCCCGAAATTTAACAAAGAGTGCCACCCCGTCAACAGGATTCTTTGGATGCACGGACGATCGATTTGACCCTGAGTCTTCGGGGAGAAAAGGAACCGCCCTCCTTGCTCCGTTGCCGCGGCGGCATCTCGGCCAGGAGCGACAGAAAGCTGGCTATCCGTCCGGAATCGCCTGGACATCAGTCTTGCGAGGAGACGATCCTATCGGCTCTTTGTCCCGAAGAGCGGGAGATCCATCCACAGGCGCAACGGCTTCTGGGGCGTGCGGTTCGGCGACCCGTCGTATCGATTTCGCGTGACCGGTCACCGTGTCAATGTCCACCAAAATCCCGTGAATTGTCACCTCCCCTTTGGCTACGGGAAAATTGGCCGGCATACTGGTCATGAAACGCTGAATGATCGGCAGGATTTCGCGGCCCAAAACTGATTCGTCCGGCCCACACATCCCCGCGTCGCAAATAAACGCTGTTCCTCCTGGGAATATCTGTTCGTCGGCGGTCTGCACATGGGTGTGCGTGCCAGCCACAGCCGATACTTTTCCATCCAGAAATCGCCCAAGCGCAATTTTCTCGCTGGTGGTTTCCGCATGGACATCCACAAATATTACGTGCGTCTCCGTGCGCATTCGACCTACCTCTTCTTCAATGTGCCGAAACGGATTCTCCAGGCTCGGCTGCATAAATGTCCTTCCTTGCACGTTGATCACTCCGACCTTGCCCTTAGCGGTCTCGAGCACGATTGAACCTTTCCCAGGCGTGCCAAAGGGATAATTGATCGGACGCAGGAGCCGCGGTTCCGTTTCGATATAGGAATTCACCTCTTTCTGATCCCAGATATGATCTCCGCTGGTGATTACTGCGATCCCTGCCCGCAACAGATCGATCGTAATCCTCCCGGTAATTCCACGACCTGCGGCGGCGTTTTCGCCGTTGACTATGATAAAATCGATCCCCCACCGTTGCCTGAGCCTTGGAACCATTTCGATCACCGCTTTGCGCCCAGGTTCTCCAATAATGTCGCCGAGGAATAAAAGTCGAAGCATTGCGTACACCCTGATGATTGGTCTTATATAAGTTCTCGTGATTCCCGAATCAAATTGCGGGAGAGAGGGCTCGGCGGACGTGATTGCGTATCGGCACGGTCGGCGTTTCCCCCTCTGCCTGTCGCTCGCCTTGATCCCGGTCGTCTGTTTTGCTCAGCGGCTGACGCCGCTTTCTTGTGTTCCGGATTGGGATCAGCTCAATGGATTTCAGGAAACAATCACGCACGACGAATTCGCTGATCTGCTCGATTCGGTTTACGCGCCGAACGGAGCCGGAGCCCAATGGATTAAGCTGGAAGCGATCCGAGCGCTTATCCAGGAAAATGCTTCGAACCAGTTCGTCCTAAGATTCGCCTCGAGCGCAGAAACGAGCAAACCGGTTCCGCGCTATTGGACCCCAGCAGAGAGTTTAACGCCGAACAATGAGTTGCCCCTTAGTGACGTAAAAATCGCCATCGATCCAGGCCATTTAGGTGGAATCTGGGCAAAGATGGAAGAACGCTGGTTTCAAATCGGGGACTCAATCCCAGTGACCGAAGGGGACCTGACCTTGCGAGTCGCCCAAATTCTTGCTCCGCGGCTCCAAAGCCTTGGAGCAAAGGTGACCTTGGTGCGATCGGCTCCCGGCCCGGTAACAACGATCCGCCCCGAAGGGCTCAAATTTCAGGCCGAGGCTTCGTTGCGTGAGCGAGGCGTTACAAAAATTCTCCGATCCTACTCCGGACCAGACGATCCAAACCGCGAAGACTCGGTCCCATGGGAAGCTGAAAGATTGTTCTATCGAGTCGACGAGATCCATGCCCGCGCCAAAATCGTCAATGAAAAGATTAAACCGGACTTGGTCCTCTGCCTGCACTTTAATGCGGAACCCTGGGGCACTCCCGCTCATCCGGTGCTTGCCTCGGTAAATCATCTTCACTTGTTGATCAATGGGGCTTACAGTCTGAGTGAACTCGGTTTTGACGACGAACGTTTTGCCATGTTGTTAAAGCTTCTGAATCGGACCTATTCAGAGGAGTTGAGCTGTTCCGAATTTGTAGCTCGATCCATGGCGAGGCTTACCGGTCTTCCGCCCTATCGGTATTCCAGTTCAAATGCGAAGAGCGTGGGCAATTCGGGGTACGTGTGGACTCGCAACTTATTGGCAAATCGTCTCTACCAATGCCCGGTCATCTTTATCGAACCCTACGTGATGAACAGCCTCGAGTTCTTCGCGCGCATTCAGGCCGGAGAGTATGAAGGCCTTCGCAATTTCGGAGGCGTCATGCGGCCGAATATTTTCGAGGAATATGTTGAGGGCGTCGCGGACGGCGTCGCAGCCTACTTTCGAGCAACCCGTCGGATGAACAAATGAGCAGTTGCTTTCTCACCCATGGAGATATAACGTCCGAGCTCTCGTTCATAACGGGCTGTGGCTCAGCTTGGTAGAGCGCCACGTTCGGGACGTGGAGGCCGTGGGTTCGAATCCCACCAGCCCGATCAGGTGCTCCATACCAAGACGGAAAAGCAGCGGAGACAGGCGGGATGGTTGTCACGCATGGAACCGGCATCCTCGAAGAAGCTGCGTAGCAAAAGCGACAAGCCGATTCTCATGGTTGGCGCGATGCGTCCCCCTCTATCGATCGCCGCCCGCAAGCAGACAGCGAGTTCTGAGTTCGACATTTCCGGAGACGACAAGCTGCCAACGTCGAGATCGCCTATGCTTTTGCGAATGTTTCGCGGACTGCGGTGGACGCCTTCGCGTCAATGGCCCACACGGATTGTTTATGTCGGAGTCGGCGACGGTCATCCCTCGGAGTTGAGGGAGCAAGCGCTGGCAGATGCCCGGGCCAAAGGAATCCTAATCGTTCGCAGCGCCAGAGTTGGAAATGGGATAGTCGCTCGGAACGACGAAGTGAACGATGACAAGCGCGTTTCGTCGTTTCCGACGCGCTTATTCTTTTAACCGTCGCGCTCACTAAGACAAGGATACTCAAGAGATTCAGAGCATCTTTTACGAGTACTGGTCGGTGACTGGAAAGCAGGAATCAGGAGGCGTAGGAGCAAGGCTGTTCCAGATAACTGACTGGAAAAAGCTGTTCAAATCCTTCTCTTTAACGGTTCCCATCCGGGCGGAGCCATTTCAAAGCGGTCAAACTGAAACCCTGGAGCCACCGTGCAGCCGGCTAATGTCCACGGTCCGAGGGTTCGCGCGGATTGCCAGTTTCCTGCTGGAACGAACGCTTGCGGACGTTCTCCCGAGATCAAATCCGTGCCTAGGCGCACGTTCACGATCTGTTCGCCGTCGGCATAGATGGAAAGGGCCAGCGGTGCCCCGGCATACCAGTGCCAGACTTCAATGGAATCGATCCGGTGCCAATGGGAAACCTCCTCGGCAGCCAGCAAAAAATAGATGGCAGTGGAAACAGGTCGGCCAGCGTAAGTCATCGGATCTCGGATTGTTTCGCGATAGTGGCCACCCTCAGGATGCGGTTTCAGATCCAGGAGCCGGATAATATCAGAAGAAGTCATTGGACAAAGACCTATGGCTTGGAAATCGCGCAAGCCAATTATGGCGGCAAAGGAACGCTGATGAGAAGCAACTTATCCAGGAATTTCAGAGGCAAGTTTTCGTCAGCAATTTAAGCTCGGCGTCACAAGCGAGCAAACCGGGAAGCATTGCTCACATGGACTTCGCGAGGGGGCATGGATTTCACCTGTTTTTACGTTGAAAATATGCAGGTTTCCGGTTCCAGAGTAAGGGTGTAGAACTCACGACCGGAACTTTTACGTTCACCGGCAGCAATGGTTTCAGGAGTAGGTCTGGTTCAGGCCACCTTCACTGGCATGTGACGTGATCTCGCGTTAGCTTTGCGATCTTATGCCCAGTTTTGTCGAGCATGCCCGGGATACGATCATTATTCGTGGCGCACGCCAAAATAACCTGAAAGGGATCAACCTCGATCTTGAATTGAACAAGTTCCACGTGATCACCGGTCCAAGCGGCAGCGGCAAATCGAGTCTGGCTTTCGACACGATCTACGCGGAAGGGCAACGTCGATATGTCGAAACATTCAGCCCCTACACTCGCCAGTTTCTCGAGCGAATGGACAAACCGCTCGTGGACGAAATTCTCGGTATTCCGCCGGCCATCGCGATCGAGCAGGCCAACCGTGTTCGCACCACGCGGTCCACCGTGGGAACGATGACCGAGATCAACGATTATCTGAAACTCCTAATGCCCCGCGTGGCACGAGCATTCTGTCCTGAATGCCAGCGCGAGATTGTTCGCGAAACCCCAATTAGCATTGCTGCAACACTACTCAATAAACTATCGCCTCGAGCGGTTCTTGTAACCTTCGGAGTACCGGCACCGCCAGGTACAGACCCTGGCGATTTTTTCTCCTTCTTGAATCAGCAAGGCTTCCTTCGGATTTGGCTGAATCAGGAAATGATCCGTACCGACATTGCGCCTGCCATAAAGCGCCTTCCGGGTCTCGTTTTCGTGATTCAGGATCGTCTAACAATGGGCGAGGCCAACCATTCCCGGCTCGTAGAGGCAATTGAGCAGGGCTTAAACTACGGAAAAGGGCAGCTGAAAATCGTCGCGCTCAATCCAGTCGAAGAGCATCGTTTTTCCATTGGCTGGCATTGTCCCTACTGCGATATAGAGATCCGCCCACCAGCGCCTGGTCTATTTTCTTTTAATAATCCGCTTGGGGCCTGTCCGGGTTGCCGCGGCTTCGGACGGACGATCGGAATTGACCTCGACCGCGCCATGCCCAATCGCAGCCTGAGTATCGCCGATGGGGTCGTGAAACCCTTTCAAACGGGTCAGATGCGCGAGTGTCAGCAAGATTTGATTTCCCGAGCCTTGGAGCGACAAATCGATATCCATTGTGCTTTTGAGGATCTCCCCAAAGCTGACCAGGAATGGGTTATCAACGGCGATCTTCGTCCTGATTTGACAGCGGAGGAGGTTTGGCAGAGCGGCGGATGGTACGGAATCCGCGGGTTCTTTGACTGGATGGAATCGCGCGCCTACAAAATGCACGTCCGGGTGTTTCTGAGCCGCTACCGCGCCTACACTCTTTGTCCGCAGTGCCAGGGGTCGCGTTTCAAACCGGAGACGCTGCATTTTCGGGTGGTCATTGATACTCAACGATTGACGCTCCCAGATCTGCAGCAGATCTCGGTCGAGAAATTGGCAGGCCTCATGAAGCAACTGCGCATCGCCGAAAGCGACAGCGCAACGGAGGTTGTCCGATCGCAAATTGTTTCCCGTCTTGAATATCTGATTGATGTCGGGCTTGGGTATCTAGCGCTGGATCGTCCAACGCGCTCCCTTTCCGGCGGTGAAGTGCAAAGGGTGAATCTGACCACTTGCCTCGGCGCCTCTCTTGTTAACACTCTTTTTGTGCTCGACGAGCCGAGTGTCGGACTTCACCCGAGAGATGTTCATCGTTTGATTGGCGTGCTGCGTGGCTTGCGCGATAAAGGAAACACTCTTCTGGTGGTCGAGCACGAAGAGGCTGTCATTCGAAGCGCGGATAACCTGATCGAGATCGGCCCCGGTCGCGGTGAACTCGGCGGAGAACTGGTCTATCAGGGTCCGATCGACGAGATCGGTGATGCGGCACCCGAGTCGCTTACCGCCGCCTATCTGACGCGGAGAAAACGGATTCTTCCTCCAGCGCAGCGACGGAAGCCGAAAAGATACCTCGAAATTTTCGGGGCTCGAGAGCACAACCTCAAGAATATCGATGTCAGATTTCCTCTCCACACCCTCTGTTGCGTAACAGGTGTTTCCGGATCGGGAAAAAGCACTCTGGTCCAGGATGTCCTCTACCAGAATCTGATTCGGCTTAAGGGCGGCTCAAGCGAGGAGACACCCGGAATCTGCGACCGAGTCCTCGGAGTGCACGACATCGATGAGATCATACTCGTGGATCAATCGCCCCTGGCGCGGTCTCCAAGGTCGACGCCTGCACTTTACATAGGGGTGTTCGATCATGTCAGGGAGCTTTTCGCGGGCCTGCCGGAGTCGAGAGCTGCCGGATTGACTCCCGCTGCGTTCTCATTCAACTCTGGAATCGGCCGTTGCGAACGTTGCGCCGGCCTTGGTTACGAGAAGGTCGAAATGCAATTTCTCAGTGATCAATACATCCGTTGCGGTGAATGCGGCGGGAAACGGTACCAGCCGCATTTGCTTAATATCAAGATGCGCGGCAAGTCTATTCACGATGTCTTGGAACTGACGGTGACCGAAGCAATCGCTTTCTTTCGGCCCGACGGAGGGCGCGAGGCCTTCGCGGAGCCGCTAGAACTTCTCAAACAGGTCGGACTCGGCTATTTGAGACTCGGGCAACCGGTGAATGTGCTCTCAGGAGGTGAATCGCAGCGCCTTAAACTCGTCGGTCATCTAGCGGAGAGTAAGAAAAACCGTCGGCACGCGCTCCTGATCTTCGACGAGCCGACAACGGGTTTACACTTTGATGATATTGCCTCTCTTCTAAAGCTATTTCAGCAGCTGGTGGATCGGGGTGACACGTTGATCGTGATCGAACACAACATGGATATCATCCAGTCTGCCGATTATATCATCGATCTAGGCCCCGAAGCAGGCGTTAACGGCGGAAGGATCGTTGCTGAAGGAACTCCGGAGCAAGTTGCGAAGCAACCCCGTTCTCAAACTGGAAATTTCCTTCGAGAAAAGCTCGCCACCCGCGAACCCCGATTGAGCGCCCGAGTCGCTGAGATCCCAAGAAAGATCTTAAAGCCCGTTATTACAGTGCAGGGAGGACGTCATCACAATCTGAAAAATCTCTCCCTGGAGCTTCCACATGAGAAATTGGTAGTTATTACAGGCTTGAGCGGGTCGGGAAAATCGAGTTTGGCGTTTGATATACTCTTCGCGGAAGGTCAACGCCGTTTTTTGGACAGCATGTCGACCTACGCGCGGCAGTTTGTGGAACAATTAGAACGCCCCGATGTGGATCATGTTGAGGGCATACCGCCTACTGTGGCGATCGAGCAAAGACTTACCCAGGGAGGGGGGAAATCTACAGTCGCAACATTGACGGAGGTCTATCACTTTCTCCGGCTGCTCTTCGCTAAACTCGGAACCCAATATTGCCCTCGGTGCAACATCCCGGTAAGCAAGCAAAGCGGGGCGGCAATATTGAGACAGGTCCGGGATATCGTCGCGAAAACGCGCGCGACACTGACTGCGCCGCTCGTAAAAGCGCGTAAAGGGTATCACAAAGAAGTTGCGATCTGGATCAAACGGGAAGGATACGAAGAGTTAATCGTTGATGGCAAAAGATACGGGGTCGACGAATTTCCAAGTCTGGAGCGCTATCGGGAACACACGATCGAAGTCGTTATAGCCGAATTGAGAAACCCCGAAAACAAGCAGATGCACCAACTGGTAAAGACGGCGTTGCAGGTTGGGAATGGCTCTGCATTCCTATGGACACCAAAACCTCAACCGAACCGCGCCTCGCATCACTCCTTGGGCAATAACGGGGCGAGTCCCGTTCCCGCGTTTAACCGATTCGTGTTGAGCAGCGAAATGACCTGTCCGAATTGCGGCGATTCGTTTGAGGAGCTGGATCCGCGCCTTTTCTCCTTCAATTCGCCGCATGGCTGGTGCCCAACTTGTAAGGGTTATGGTTACATTCTGCCGTTCACCAGTGACGACGATGAAAAAGCGGAGTCAAGACTGGCGGCTGAGTTGATGGCCGAGCGCCGAAGCGATTCGGTCGACGTAGAAAGCGTGGAGCAATGTCCTGAATGCCGAGGCGCGCGTCTGAACGCGACCGCCCTAGCTGTGCAGTTGCAAGGCTATACCATTGACCAAATCACCGGGACCGCAATCAAGCACACCATCTCGCTGATCGAGAATCTTCGATTTTCCGGGGTGAACCGTTCGATTGCGTCCGACATCGTCGCCGAAATCAAGCAAAGGCTCTTGTTCATGCGACAGGTTGGCCTGGAGTATCTCACGCTCAATCGTCCAGCGAAAACATTAAGCGGCGGCGAATCCCAACGAATTCGGCTTGCCGCCCAGCTCGGCTCAAATCTGCGCGGCGTTTTATATGTTTTGGATGAGCCCACCATTGGATTACACCCCCGGGACAACGAGAGACTTCTCGACACTTTGGAAGCGCTCAAAATGAAGGGCAATACTCTGGTCGTGGTTGAGCATGATGAAGGAACTATGAGGCGCTCAGACTTGATCGTCGATCTGGGGCCGGGCGCAGGACGCAGTGGCGGCAACCTGGTTTTCCTGGGCCCGATAAGAGAAATTGTGAAGCGCGAGAATTCTGTGACGGGCAAATATCTAGCCCACCCGCTTGCTCATCCGGTGCGCGGTTCGTGGCGCCCGTTGCAGGGCGTGGACTGGCTCGCAATCCGGGGCGCGCACGCGAACAATCTCAAAAATATCGACATCCGTTTCCCGATCGGGCGACTGTCGGTGATCACCGGGGTCTCCGGGTCGGGAAAAAGCACGATTTTGCGATCGGTTCTGTTGCCCGCCGTCGCTGCCCATCTGCAAAGAACAAGAAAGAAAGGGGCATCGGAAACGTATCCCTGGAACGAAGTCGCAGGCGTCGAGCACCTCGGTGCCGTATTCGAAGTGGATCAATCGCCGATTGGCAAAACATCTCGTTCCATACCGGCAACCTACGTTAAGATCTTCGACGATATACGTGCACTGTTTGCTCAGCTTCCGGAATCCCGGATCCGCGGTTACAGCCGGAGCCGTTTCTCCTTCAACACGGAGGGAGGCCGTTGCGAGACTTGCACCGGGCAGGGAGTTATCAAATTGGAAATGAACTTCCTGCCTCCAAGCTATATCCCCTGCGAAGCCTGCCAGGGGAAGCGATTCAATTCCCAAACTCTCGCAGTCCAGTACAATGGCAAGAGTATTGGCGATCTACTCGAGCTAACGATCGAAGAAGCCGCAGAATTCTTCAGATCTCAACCGCGAATTCACAAGGCACTCGAACTCCTGGTTGAAACCGGGCTTGGTTATCTGCAGCTTGGGCAACCGAGCCCAACGCTAAGTGGAGGCGAAGCACAACGTCTGAAAATTGTCAGTGAATTGAAGACTGGCGTTGGACGAGGTTTAACGGACAGGCTCAGGAGAAACATCACGCCAAAGAGCACGCTTTATCTGCTCGAAGAGCCAACAATCGGCTTGCATATGGCGGATGTGGAACTGCTCATAGAGGTTCTGCACCGCTTGGTCGATGACGGGAACACGGTCATTCTCATCGAGCATAACCTCGATATCATCGCAGAAGCCGATTATATTCTCGATGTTGGTCCTGAGGCTGGGGATGGCGGCGGCGAAGTTGTTGCTGCGGGATCTGTCGAAGAGCTTGCCCGGCAAGAAGGAAGCCGGACCGCTCCGTTTGTTTGCAAGCTCCTCAGCCTCAGGGCAGAAAGCTATCCGGCGAAATCGACGCGAGGGGCCTAACTGAATGCGCTCTTAGGCGCCCCATCCGAAGATAAGAGGTGAACCGCAGACGACTATCGCGTCTCGATTAACGGCGGCGCGCTTCTTCCCTACTACGTCCAGGCGGCGACATGCCGAGGTGGTTTTTTGCCGCACACCAACACGTTTCTTCCGCTGTTTCCACGCGAATGGACTTCATCAGGCCGTCCGGACTACGAACCACTCTCACATGTTCACCGAGTGGCGCCCAGACGCTTGAATCCGACGGACCAAACAATACGACGGTCGGAGTTCCGATGGCAGCGGCAAGATGGCTGACTCCCGAGTCGTGTCCAAGGAAAACCGTGCATCCGTTCAGCGCTTGGCACAGATCCGCCAGGCTTGCGCTCAAGAGAGTTTTGAGACTCCCAATGCCAGAACGCGCACGAAATTCGCGTATAGCTTCGCCATCTGCTTCGCCCCCAATCAAGAGAAAATCGCTAAAGAGGCCTTTGAGTCGCTGGGTTAGGTCGGTCCAATATTCTATCGGCCAATTTTTTCCTGGAGAACCGCTGCCCACGTGGAAACCAAGCTTCGAGCAAGACGGAGGTTTCGGCCCCGCAAACAATCTTGGGACTGGATCATGCAGACTCAATCCCAGCGATCCAAGCACCTCCGCTAATTGAAAGACCGCGTGACTTCCAGATCGCATTTTGCTTGAACACGCAATGATTCGTTTCACCCCAGCGGCAGTCAGATTCCTGGAAATGATCGCATCTGGATCGGGCACATAGCTGATCGCAAAATCGAATCTGCCCAATCGGTTTCGAACGATCTCCGGCAGCGGCCCATCTTCGAAAAGTGGGAGCAGATCCGGCGCATCTATCCGCTCGACTCGATCGACGTACTGTGGAACCGCGAGTCGAGCTTGAGGGAATCTGCCCAGCAACAGTATCTCGGCATCCGGGTAACTCTTCCGAATCTCACCCAAGACAGGCAGCGTTAGAACTAGGTCTCCGAGCGCGCCTCCACGCAAAACCAGAATTTTCAAACTGGAAAGGCTAATGGGGCTGTTCCAACCCGGGCATTGAGCCGAGTTGGCCATTCTTCTCCCAATCCGAGGGCTGGTTCCAGGGAATTGAGCTTTCCGGCTTCCCAAATTGCGGCGTTTGATTCACTTCCTTGTCCTTGGAGTCGTCGGAAGCGCATCCCATTAAGAACAAGCCTAAGTTCAGGATAAAAATCACTTTCTTCATTTCGTGGCGAGTAATACTGAGTCTCCAATCGCAACTTTTGAAAGGTTCTCAGGCGCAGAGGAAGCAAATTCAGCGGTACAACTGTTCGGCTCGACCGAGACAACGCGCAACTGCGTCAACTTCTCCCCATTTCTCACGACCGTTAATCTGGAATTGGCTGCCACTCCAGAATCACTTCCCAAGCTCACGGTCAGAGCTTTGGCCTCCTGGTTAATCGAAAGAATGCTCCCTTCCAGAGGAATCGTATATTTTCCCTTTGCTTTGTTTGCGGCGAGGCGGAATTGATTTAAGGCATCCTCGACGTCAATCAGTCGCCTCGCGAGCGCTTGGCGGTCCTGTTCCGCGCGCTGCTTTTGTTCCAGGTTACGGCCCGCCTCAGTTAAGGCGGCAGTCAGCGCTTTATTTTCGCTATCACGTGCAGTGAGTTGTTCCGTCGCTTGGTTCAGCTTCGCTTTGGTGGCGTTCAATTCCGCGGAGCGCGAATCCCGCTCCTGCTGGGTCAGGCGCTCCTGAGTAGAAAGGCGATCCTCTGTTTGTTTCAGCTTTTGCTGCAATTCATTTAATTGGGTTCCTGCTTGAGCCCCGGCTGAACGCGATTCGCTCAAGTCCTCGCTGAGTCGCGTAAGCTTAGCCCGGTTGAAAAAACCCAGCACGGTGGCGCCTAGCGCGCAAAAAATCGAGACCACCAATAAGAACCTTATCATTCCTCGATTAAAATTTTGTGTTTTACATGGTTTAGTGGCTGAAAACCGCTCACCAAACTGGCTACAGGGAAAACCCAAAACTCAAAGCACACAACTCCAAACTCAAAACTCTCGACAGTGCCCCTGTGGCCGGAAAAGAAACCCATTGCCCTCGATGCGTAACTAGTCCATTGAAATAGAACCGTCAGGGGCTATGGATCGTTGACATACGAACCCCGCCAGGGCAGGAATGCAGCAACGGTAGTATGCTCTTCGTTGCCGTAGTCCTCTGACGGCCTTCCCTAAGGCAATTGCCAGCACTTTCCCGCTCGCCAGCAATACTCTAGTGAGCGCCAATCCGATCCCCCGGTTTGCTCCAGTGACAAGGATTATTTTCATCGTTCATTGCCTCTGCTTCTTCCCGCCGTCCCGCCAAAGTCGAATTTTGCCGCTTCATGTGAGAAGGGTGCTTTGACAAAACAACGCCACTTGAATTTCGTGTCGCTGTCCGATTAGGTAGAGTCAACTTTGGAAATGCCGATCTCCATTCTTGCCGGGCTCCCGCCGCGCTCGGAGTTGCTGCGCGGTGAAAGTGTGGTCCTTGGCCGGGCTGCGGAAGTCGATCTGATTCTGGGGCATCCGGAAGTATCGCGGCGTCACTGCCGGATTCTATTCGAACGTGAAGCGTGGTTTATTGAGGACCTCGGCAGTCAACGCGGAACCGCGGTGAACGGGAACCGTATCTCGGGTCGGACCGCGCTCAAGTCAGGGGATCAGATCCAGGTCGGTCCAGTCACTTTGGCCTTTGGCGTCGGCACCGACGAATCTTCAGGTGCAGCGGAGTTGGTCAATCCCATCGGTACTGTTTTGTATAAAGGAACACCGACAGCAGACATCCCTCTCGGGTCGGACCTCATTTTCGGGCGAAGCGAGGAGGTCGATGTTGTCTTAAGCGATCCTGTCGTCTCGAGACGCCATGCAATGATCGAATCCGGGCCGAAAGGATATCGATTACTCGATCTTCATAGCAAATCAGGATCCTTCGTCAACGGTCGCCGTTTCGACGAACACGATCTCGTGATCGGCGACCAGATTCAATTGGGACCATTTTTCTTTATTTACGATGGCAGGCGGCTCGTTCGCGTCCGGCGCCTTTCCGTGGGCCGCATTTTAGCTATCGGGCTTACTCGCCAAGGTGACAACGGTCCGATCTTGAACCGTGCAGGTTTTGTGGCGGAACCTGGTCAGTTCATCGGGATACTTGGACCAAGCGGCGCCGGGAAAACCACGCTTCTGGACGCTTTGAGCGGTCTTCGACCTGCTGAAAGCGGAAAGGTTCGGTTCGATCAGACCGATCTGTACAAAAACCTCGGCCAGCTTCGCTCGTTATTCGGTTACGTCCCCCAAGACGATATAGTTCACTCTGACCTGACGGTCACCGAAGCGCTCACCTTTGCTGCTCGTCTGCGATTACCTGCAGGAACACCTCGGCAGGAGATTGTGAAACTGGTCGATCACACCATCGTCAGTCTCGGATTGGCCGACCGGGTAAACCTGAAGATCGGTCGCTTGTCCGGTGGGCAGCGGAAGCGGGTCAGTGTGGGAGTCGAACTATTGAGTCGTCCGCCTCTTTTGTTTCTGGATGAGCCGACCTCGGGACTGGATCCTCTGGCGGAATTCAAACTGATGGAGCTATTACGCCGCCTGGCTGATACGGGCTGCACTGTGATCTGCACTACGCACGTGATGGAAAATGTCTACCTGATGGACCAGATCGCCATTGTTTCTGATGGGCGCGTCGTATTTCAGGGTCCTCCCGACCAGGCACGTTCAAGATTCGGTGTTACCCGCCTCTCCTTGCTGTACGACGCGCTTCAGTCCATGGAATCAGCAATCCTCCCTCCCTTCGAACCGACGGTTCCAGGGGAGCCGGACCAGGATGCGCCTGCGCCACTGACAAAGAAAAGGAGGGCGTTCTCGCTCCCGATACTTTTGCAACGGCAGCTTGCGATTTTCAGAGCTGACTCCAAGAACTTGATTATTCTGGTGGCCCAACCGATTATTATCGGAGCTTTGGTGGCCTGGGCAGCACCCGATCCGCAGTTAGATCAGTTTTTTGCCTATATTGCGACACTCTGGTTCGGGTGCAGCAACTCGGCACAGGAAATTATCAAAGAGCTGCCGATCTATCGCCGTGAGCGGCTGGTCGGGCTAAGCCGCTGGAGCTATTTGACCAGCAAGTTTATCTGGATGGCCGGTCTCACTGCATTCCAATCTCTCCTGCTCTACGGGACGATCGCGGTCGGCAGGTTCAGTGTTCATGGGGCCTTTCTATGGCAGATCATCGGGCTCATTCTCCTGGCCTTCGCCGCAACGGGGATCGGTTTGACGACGTCCGCTTACGCCAGGTCTCCAATGCAGGCGGTCATGCTGGTTCCGCTGCTGCTCATCCCGCAAATCCTCTTTTCAGGTTTCACAGTACCGGCCAAGGACATGACATTACCTGTCCTGACCTTAAGCCAGGTTATGCCTAGCTTTGCCTCTCAACGCATCGCGGATGTTAGTTTTTTGATTAACCAGAAAATTTCCGGAGCACTCGCCCGGGACTATCCTATCGCTTATTTCAACATCAGCGACTGGACCAAATCAAGAACCGGAGAACGACTCAAAACAGGAACCCTCTACACTGAGACTCGACCGATTTGGGTCGCCTGCGCATCACTTTTATTGTGGATGATCGGCGGATTTGTCTGCTCCTACTGGTTCCTGGGCAAAAGAGAGCGTGGCTAATCCGATTACAACCAAAACTTGTGAGACTTTCGGGTTGTAGAAGTGTTTGGAAAGCGGCTCGGGAGAAGATCGGGTTAAATTAAAAAGGGCGGTGAACCTGGGTACGGCTCATTTCCATGATTTGTGAGCGACCCAGCCAGCGACAATCAAGGATTCAGCTCGCGGTTGGAAAGAAGCTAATTCCCCCGTAGATCCCGCAGCCCGTAAACACGGACTGCCTGGCTTTTGCCTTTCAGCTGGAACTCTCCAAATTTCACCAAATCGTATCTGGCGGGCAAGACTGTAACGACATCCTGCGAGAGGACCAGGTTCTGGTCTAATTCCTTCATGACACCCTCGAGCCGGAAAGCCGTGTTCACTGTGTCGCCAATGATCGTGGCATCTCTCATTGCGACCTGGCCAATATTGCTGCTTGTCACGCGGCCGAAATGAACTGCAATCCCGACGCGAAACGGAGTCTCGGTTCCCGGCCAAACTCGATTGGCCGCAAGTTGGAGAATGGTCAGCGCCACGTCCAAGCAGACTGCGCATTCGGTTCCCTCCTCATCTCGTGCCGGCCAGTAAGCCAGCAAGGCGTCACCAATATATTTGTCGATAATCCCACCGGCAGATTGCACAGCATTCCCGATGTCGCGAAACCAATTACCGATGATTTGGGCGAGTTCACGCTCACCCAGTTTTTCGGCCATCGAACTGAAACCGCGGATGTCACAGACAAGTATTGCGACGGACAATACGGCCTGGTGCCCTTCCATACTCCCTGCCGCAAGCGTTGCATCGACGTTCCCAGAGGGTTCGTCGTCGGGAGATTGATCGAACACGAGCTCGTAATTCGCGATTCTGACTCTGGCACCTGGTTCGAGGGTGACCGGCATCACCACCCGCTGATCATTGACGAACGTTCCGTTCCGGCTGCCAAGATCCATGATCTGATACTGGAAGCCATTGTGACAACGCACTATCGCGTGCTGGCGGGAAACATGGTTGCCCGATAGTGGAATGGTATTGTCCGGAGTCCGCCCGATCGTGGCGGTATTGTTAACTTCTCGTTCGAAAGGTTCTCCTCCGGGAGAATTAACGCGAAACTTTGCGGGCATTTCCGTCGCTACGATGGCACGCGGGGCGATTCTTGGCCAGCGGCAATCTTGAGACGCATTCGCGCCAGCTGTGAGATAAAATAAAATAATAATTCCGAGTTCTGGCTGTCAGCTCTTCTCCCTGCTGGAAAAATAAGTTGACCTCCCAAAACCAATCCCCTAAAGTTCGCCAACATTCCATCAAGAGTGGCGGAGGGACTGGCCCTGCGATGCCACGGCAACCGGTTCCGCGGAAGCGGGACGACCAGGTGCCAATTCCAGGTCCGAAGAATTTTCGGGCAAAGATGGAGGGAGCGTAGATCTTGTAACTCTCGCGACTCCTGGTGGATGAATTAATTAGATGCCCGCCTTAACTTATGGATAAACCGCGGTTCTTTTCGCATCTTCGATGTCGGGAGTGTGGCCGACACTACGCCAAGGAGCCTGTTCACGTCTGCGAATTCGATTTCGGCCCCCTGGAAGCCGCCTACGACTACGACGCGATCGGCAAGTCTTTAACTCGCAAAAAGATCCTTTCACGCCCACGATCAATGTGGCGATATCGGGAACTCCTCCCGCTTGAAAATGAGCCGACTGTGGGTCTCCACACCGGATTCACTCCCTTGATCCGCACTCGCCGCTTAGCGGAGCGCCTCGGTGTCGAAGAGCTTTACGTCAAAAACGACACCGTTAATTACCCTACGCTTTCATTTAAGGATCGCGTCGTCTCGGTCGCTCTGAGCCGGGCGAGGGAACTCCGAATCGACACCGTTGCCTGCGCCTCCACCGGCAACCTGGCGAATTCGGTGGCTGCAAATGCCGCCGCCGCGGGGCTTCGTAGTTTTGTGCTGATACCGGCGGATCTGGAGCCGACAAAGATTCTTGGCTCACTGATTTTCGGTACTAACGTTATTGGCATCCAAGGGGCCTACGATCAGGTTAACCGCCTTTGTTCCGAAATCGCCGGCAAATATCACTGGGGCTTCGTGAATGTAAACCTTCGGCCTTATTACGCCGAGGGCTCGAAAACCATGGGGTTCGAGATCATCGAACAACTCGGATGGCGTCTGCCCAGGCACACAGTAGTTTGTATGGCCAGCGGCTCTCTGTTGACAAAGATCCACAAATCATTTCAAGAATTCACTAAGCTTGGGCTCGTCGAGGCCGGCGAGTTTAGCATTTACGGCGCTCAAGCAGTCGGGTGTTCACCGGTCACCACCGCAATCAAAAATAACACAGAGATCGTTAAGCCGGTTGCCAAACCTCACACGATCGCAAAATCGTTGTCGATCGGCACTCCGGCAGACGGTTATTACGCCATCCGAACAATGAAAGAAACTGGCGGCGCAGCGGAAGATTGCACAGATGAGGAGATCATAGACGCAATCAAACTCCTGGCCGAAACCGAAGGAATTTTTGCTGAGACTGCAGGCGGAGTCACCGTGGCGTGTGCTCAAAAACTGATCGAACGCGGCTGCATCCCTCGAAATGAAAGCATCGTCCTGTGTATTACCGGACACGGTCTAAAGACGCAGGAGGCTGTGATTGACAAAATCGGTCAAGCCAAACTGATTCGTCCGAACCTTAGAGAATTTGAAACTCTTTTTGAGCATGCAATCAAGACAATCTAACCCTATGACTATCCCCGTTCGTATCCCCACCCCCTTAAGAAAATTAACCCAGAATCAGGAAGTAGTTGAAGCTGAAGGCGCCACAATACGCGAGTTGATTGAGAGTCTTGAGCGAACCTACCCCGGCTTGAAAGAGCGCATCTGCGACGAACAGGATCAAATTCGGCGATTCGTGAATGTCTTTTTAAATGACGAAGACGTCCGCTTTCTGGATGAATTCGAGACCGCAGTGAAATCGGGTGACGAGGTCAGCATCGTACCTGCCATCGCCGGCGGATAAACGTCCGTCGAGAAAGGGCCGCAAGGAAGAGAATCCAACAAGCGCTTTCGCGATCAGGATTATCGCGCTAGGCCTTCAGGGCGGCGTCAGCGCAGATGCGGATCGAAATGCTTCGGGAGCACCACATGGAAGGTAGTGCCTTTTCCCATTTCGCTTTCGAGCCAAATACGGCCTCCGTGGGCATCTACCGTCGATTTCGCGATCGCCATGCCGAGGCCGGTTCCATATTTCTTGCCATAACTCACAAACGGCTCGAAAATTCTGCTCCGGATCGATTCCGGAACCCCAGGACCGTTATCCGAAATCGACACCCGCAACTCAGATCCCGCTTCGCGAAACCGGATCGTAATCGTTCCTTGGTCCCCCAGAGCTTCTTTTGCATTCTTGACGATATTGGCGAGACAGCGCGTGAAGCGCGCTTCGTCCAAAATGAGGTCATCGGCGTCGATGACCTGGAGCATAAGCCGCACCTGCGTATTACGAATCTGGTTTAATATCTCCTTCTCCAGGAGCTCCATCAGCCGGCGCACCGACGTCACGCGTGGTCTTAGGTTCACCTTCCCTCGCGCAAATCCGAGCAACTCTTCGCTCATCTCGATAATTCCGAGGGCGGAAGACTGAATAATCTCTGCCAACTGCCGCACAGAATCCGATGGTGCCGTTTTTTCGAGGTAATCAACAGAAGACAAGATCGCGGAAATAGGGTTCTTAAGATCGTGCACGATCGAACCGACCATACTGCCAAGAAGTGTGAGGCGCTCGTTCTGTAAAAGTTGCTCAATATACCGTGCGTTCGTATAGCGCAACCGTTGGACCACTACCCGTGTAAAGGTCAATGGCAGTGTGTCCGGAGCCCTGTTCATCAGCCGAGTGAACGTCTTGTGGTCAACTTCGCCAAGCACTGTCGGCTCCAAGGCAATCGCTCGCGCAGACCGCGGTCCGTGGTCGATGACCGCCAACTCTCCAAAGAAGTCGTTCTTCTCGATCGTCGCTAGGGTTTCCTGCAACCCCTGGCGTCCTGTTTTAGAAATTTGCACCCGACCCCGCCCCACGAGCATCAGTGTGGATCCTGAGGTCCCTTCATCGAATATCAGCTCCCCCGGTTGATATTCCATCTCCTGGATCTCGACCGAACGGAGCACCTCCGGCGTCAGCCCCTCGAAGAGGCGATTGGAAAGAAACGCTTCGTTCATGACGGGTGATCCTAACGTCGACAATTCCATTCTGCAGCACCGTACTTTTCTTTCGCCATGCGCGCCGCCTGTTCCATTATCACGTTGGTGACGACAAACGAGTCAACTTGCCTCGCAAGCGCAGCCGCCAGCAATTCGTCAAACTGTGCCGGAACCTTAAGACACTGAATACTCCCTTGGAGCAGCAAACCTTTGCTGTTCCGGCGAATCGCAGCTCCGGCAATTTTCTCCCCTCGCAGTCTCAAGTCAAACTGAACTGATCTTTCGAAACAGGCCGAAGACCGGATTGACTCGGTAGATTGTGCAATTTCCACAGGGTACCCGCTCCTGCGCAGAATATTAGCAATCGCTAGGTGGACAAATCGGTAAAACTCGATCGTGCGCGGGGGATTCTCGCTATCGGGACAAATCAGCGAATAGGTAAAATCCTGACCGTGCTGCACGATGCCTCCACCGGTCCAGCGCCGCACCAGATCTCGTCCAGCATACGGTAGAGCGACCTCTTTCCAGGCGGTAAAATAGCCGAAGGAGACAGAGGGGCGGAGCCACCGGTAGGACCTAAACACGGAGCATGCCGCGGTCAAAAACAACGTTTCGTCGAGAGCCATGTTCTCGGCCGCTGACCTCGGGTTTGTCTCCTGGATCAAACGCAGGTTTTTGAACTTCATAAGACTTCTTCGCTGGGGAACGCAGGAATTACTTTTTCATGCCTGAATCGACGGCAACAAAAGATCGTAATCCAACCAGTTAAACCAATGCTCGCCATTGTCCAGTAACCCGATTTCGGGTCGGTCGTCGCGACTTGTCGAGTAACCACGGCCAGGAAAATAGCCCTCAAGAGGCGTTCAAGAGCGCTGTAAAATAAGTTTACCCTTCCGATCAATTCATTGGGTATGGCCTGGAGCGCCATCGTACTTCGAGCTACCCGCGATCCCGCGTTGCCCAATCCTTGGAGCACAAGCGACCCCAACAGGACCACAACTCCGGGACACAATGGGTTAACAACGACGGAAACGGTATAACATCCCACGGTAAGTAGCAAGGTGGCGAGCCACCCGATCCTGTCGCCCAGAGAGGGTACAATCAGACCCGCGAGTAGAGCGCCCAATGAGTAAAATACTTCGGCGAACCCATAAACTTCAGGTCCTGCGTGCAGAGTAATTTTGATGAAGAGCGGCAGGAGATAGCCGCCGATCATGATCCCGAGGAACGGTAAATAACTCCCAAACAGCACTGCGGACAATCTGGGGCGGACACGCAGGTAACCGAGACCTTCAAGCATCAATTTCCATGCGGATCCGACATTCGCGTCCAGACTCGAATTGCGGCGGTAAGGCACAAATGCAAGAACAACGAGAGCCGCCGTGAAGGTGCCGGTATCAAATAGCAGTATCCAGGTGAGTGGCGTTCTGCTGATCAGGAAGGACGCCAAACCGCCGGCGATCATGGCGCCGGCCTGCCACTGCACTTCGATTGCGCCGCTGAGCGCGCTATATTGATCACGTGCCAAAACTTCCTGGTTGAACGCAAATTGAACAGGGTAGTAGACGCTGATGCCCAAAGAACCCATGCTAATGGACACCACCAGATGCCACGGCGCGACGTGTCCCTGGAGAAGGATCATTGCGATCACGAACAAGTTCGTACTAATCCCGACGGCATAGTAGAGAATCAGGACCTTTTTCCGCGAATGGCGGTCAATTGCTTTTCCTAAAAAGGGCAGCAGCAGAAAGATCAACAGGGTCAGAGCCGAGTTCGATAGCCCAAAGATCGCGTCCCCGTTTGGCTGATGGATAAGCAACCATGGCACGGCAACCCAGGTGATTCCGCTGCCCACGACAAGTAAAAAGTTGCCAGTCAGAATTAACCTAGCCTTGGGATCCTGCCAAAGATTCACCGTTTCTCCGGAAGCATGGAGGGAGGAACTTTGCAAATCGTGGTAGAAACATTGCTTTAACGCGGCCCCTCCGTTAACTTGAAAATTTCCAATGGCTAAGCTTGCTCTCGGCAAAGGTCTCGATGCGTTGATCCGTACCAATAAACCGGCCTCCCCGGTAATCGAACCGTGGGAACGCGTAGAACGAGTCTCACTTTCCGACATTGTGCCGAGTCCGTTGCAACCAAGGAAGGCGTTTCATTCTGAGCAACTGCAGGAGCTTATCGAATCGATCCGCGAACACGGAATCATCCAGCCGCTCATTGTTCGGAAGGTAGACGGGAAATGCGAACTGATCGCAGGAGAACGACGTTGGAGAGCTGCCGGTCAGCTCGGATTAAAAGAGGCTCCGGTCATCGTGCGACAGGCTTCAGATCGAGACGTGCTCGAGTTGTCGCTAATCGAAAATCTACAGCGTGAAGACCTGAACCCTATCGAAGAAGCCCATGCTTACCGTCGCCTGGCAGAAGAATTTTCATTGCGGCAAGAAGACATTGCTCATCGCCTTGGCAAAAGCAGATCGGTAGTGGCAAATTCATTGCGCTTGCTCGATCTGCATTCTCAAGTTCAATCCTACCTGGCTCAGGGCCGTCTGAGTGTCGGTCATGCCAAGGTGATACTGGCATTGCAAAGCCAGGATCAACAGCTTGTCGCCGCAGAGCTCACAATCCGGCAAGCCGCCACCGTGCGTATGACAGAACGGCTCGTTGCTGCCCAGTTAGCCCGCCAAGGACTCGGCAAAGTTGGGAAGCCCGTCCCTGCTCGGTCAAGCGAGGCCAACTCCGTAACAATGCATAATGCCGTTTTTGATTTGGAGAATCGCCTGCGCGATCGGCTCGCCACCCATGTCACAATTCAGCACGGCGAGAAAAAGGGCCGGATCGAGATAGAGTACTATGGCAATGACGACCTCGACCGTATTATGTCACTGTTGGGAGTTTCGATTCAGTGAGAAGTGCGGGATTGGGAGACCAAGGAAAGCTTCCGGCGTCAAAAAAAAAGTCTGAACTTCGTTCGTCAACGGGAGCGGTCTGGTTTTTGAGCTTGTTATTGATAGTCCTCAGTTGCAAACCGGGCGACACTTCGAAACGTGTTGACTCCCAAAAGTCTAAGGCTGATTCAAGGAATGCTAATGCTTCTATTTCGAATGGAACGCTGCCGCCGCGCCGAGAGAGAATCTGGACCGATTTCGAGGGACGCCAAGCTTTCGCCGAAGCGAAAACGCTCATCGGTTTCGGTCCCAGACCATCCGGTAGCGATGCGAACAAAGATCTTCGCCAGCATCTCGTCGATCGTTTGACCCGTCTCGGCTGGCAAACTAGCGAACAGCGGCTCACTGAGCAGGCGCCGGATGGGCGGGAAATCGAATTTTGTAATGTCATCGCGCGCTTTCCGTGCTATCCGGCATCGTCTCAACGAGTCCTGATTGGTGCTCACTTTGATACCCCTGCAACTCGGGAGTTTCAAGATCCCGGCGCCAGTGATGGCGGGGGGAATACCGCTGTTTTAATAGAGCTTGCCCGAACTCTGGTCCTGGATCCAGAGTTGGCCGGAAATATAGAGCTCGTTCTTATAGACGGCCACGCACCATTTCGAGAACTCACCCTGAACGACGGCCTCTTCGGCAGCCGCTTCTACGCCCAGCTGCTCCGGGTGGAACATCGGGCCGGCAATTATCGGGCCGCCATCCTTTTGGAAAACCTCGGAGGTGCCTCGTTGGACTATCTACCCGACAGCGACCCGAACCTGGTCAGCGCGCTGAAAAAAGCCGCGCTGGTTCTAGGGTTTACGCTCGAAGCTGCCAACCGTTCCATTCTTGCGGACCACACACCGTTTGCGCAGGCAGGTATTCCTAGTATTGCGCTCCTGGACGCGAACTTCCCGTTTTTGAATACCGCAGATGACACCCTCGATCGACTGGACTCCGATTCTCTTGCGAAAATCGGGAAGCTGGTCCTTTACTTCATCGCCGCCGAGAGAACCACGCGATGAGCTCAACGTCAATGATCCTTTACGTTAAGACCGGGTGTCCATGGTGTCGCATGGCCGAAGATTATCTCGAAAAGGGCGGCTATCAATATCAACGCGTGGATGTGCGTCGGGATCCTGATTCGTTAAAGGAACTGAGACGCGTTTCGGGCCAGACTTCCACGCCTACGCTGCTCTTTGGAGAGTTGGTTCTTCCCGACTTCGGACCTGATGAGCTTGAAGAATTTTTAAGTGAACATAAGATCCTGCCTTAACAGACCCTGTATTTACGATGCTTTCGTCTATTCTATTAGTATTAGGGGTGGCTGTCCTGGGCATTGCATTTCGGTCTTTCGATCACCCGATTGCCCAAAGACTCTGCGTACTCTGCTTGTTTGCGGTTTCGTTTTTGCTTGGATATTTGCCATCCGGGAACTGGGTCGTAGGTCTTGCAGCAGCAGCCCTCTGGATCTTCTTGCCCTGGCTTGAGATTCTGACCAAAATCCGGACCTTACGAATGCCTCTCGACCGTGAGCTTGCCCACAAAAATCCGCCCGGTCGAGATCTATTTCCGAATCTCGATTCTCTGACTGAAGAAATCGAGCAGCAAGGCTTCGAGCTCGTCAATGACCTCGGTTGCGACTGGGATACGCAACGCCAATTTTTGAGGTTATTTCACCGACCAAGCGATCAAACCCAAGCCGCTCTTTGCCTGATTGATGAGGGCAACATCGCCTTTTATTACATAAGTCTCGTGACGCGTCTATTGGACGGACAGGTTTTTACAACCTGGAACTATCCGTTTTCGTACTCGTTAAAATTCCTGCCCCATACTCACATTCAACGCGTTCGATCCACTGCTTCGTTCGTCGGCCTGTGCGAGGCGCATCAGCATTTGCTGTCGCGCCACAACATATCAGTAGACGCAATCCCCAAACTTGATCCCCTGCAGATTCAGATACTGTTGCAGCAAGACTTGACCGCGCAGATCACTCACAACGTGCGCGCCGGGCTCTTGGCACATGTCGATAAGGAACAAGTTCGCTACACGTGGCGCGGAATGTTTTACCTATGGTTCCGATTTTTGTGGGATTTTGTTAGACTCTAAGATCGCACTAATCTTACAAAGCCACCTCCCTGTTCTGATAAGTGCCCGCAGCGACAGTTTTCGTATCTTCACCTGGTGCGACGAATTTGACCTCCCCTACTATTTCCACGCCCGGCTCAAATACCATCTTGCCCTCGACCGTGAGGCTGTGGCAACGCGCCAGCGACGGCACACCACGGGCAATAAGCGGTTCAAATTCATCAACTAACTTGTAGTGATCGCTTAATTTCACCACGGGCGGCACCCCGTTCCGTTCGGGCCGCAGCACCAGCTTGAATTCAGAATCCAATTCATAAGCGTCGGAGCGGACAGCCAACAAATCGGCCGTCGTCTTAACCGGCGCAAAACGACTACGCTGCACCTCGATCGCTCTTGCGTCATCAAAACATTCGATTGCGGCCCCCATTGCGGTCTCGAGCTGATAGACTTTAGGCGTCGATTTATCTCGCGGATCTATCGTCTTCTCGTTTCGAATCAGCGGTAGGGGCAGTAAACCGTCGCTACATTCCAGGACGGCGTGCAAGGCATCCAAACGAATCCAGAGATTGTTGGTATTGAAATAGCGGTGCCGCGCAATGTTCTGAAAGGAAGCCACATCCTTCTCGGGACATTGCGCAAATTCGCGGAGCAAAAGACGTTGATCGGCATTTTTACGGGCCAAATGGCCTCCCTTCCGATCGGCAGCGGTACGAGAAGTGACCTCCATCAGAAACGGCGCAGCGGAGCTAGCAAAGAAATCTAACAACCGGAGATCCAGGGTGGCACCAAGATTGTCGGAATTTGAGACGAACAAATATTTTTTGCCTTCATTTAACAATCGTTCGAGCAAACCGGAGCCCAAAAGAGCCGTATAAAGATCGCCGTGCCCCGGCGGGCACCATTCCAGAGATCGATTCTGTGGCCATTCGGCAGGCTCGAGTGTTTTCACATCGATCTTTGGTACTTTGTTCTGCATCAACTCCAGTTGTTTGGGATCGCCTAGCCCGGGATAGCTCGCCAGCGCCGCAGCGGTATCGCTGCTTGTGCTGAAGCTGTTCATAAACAACAGTCTGAGTTGCGGAGCGACCGCCGACCGCAGATGCAAACATTGCCGGGCGATGATATCAAGGAAGGTAAATTCATCCCGAACCCTCAGCAGGCTCTTGGCTTTTTCCAAACCCATCCCGGTGCCAAGACCGCCGTTTAGCTTTAACAAAACCGTTTGAGTCGCCAGGTTCGACTGCTCGCCCCAGACCGATTCGTCATCGATGAAAGGCAAGTTTCCGACCGGAGAAATTGAATTCTCCGGTATTAAGCCAGCCTCATTCCGGGCGAGCTTACGATATTGATACAGGAACGCACCGACCGCGGCGGAGCTGAGTCCCGCCGCTTCCATCTTCGCCCGAATTTGAGTGGGGAGATCTTCCATGATGCATAGAGACGAACTGCCCTTGAAAACCGCTCGCACGCATCGATCAGGTGGGCACCAGACTCACTACGAAATACATTTCAATCTATTAGTATCGATAAAAATCCGGTTTATACGGCCCCTCAACGGGAATGCCAAGGTAACTCGCCTGCGTATCGGTTAATTGAGTTAAGTTTACTCCTAGTTTGGCGAGGTGCAGACGGGCGACCTTCTCGTCAAGCTTCTTAGGTAATACATAGACCTTATTTTCGTAGATCCCCTGATGGGTAAATAACTCGACTTGCGCCATGACTTGGTTGGTGAAGGAGGCGCTCATAACGAAAGAGGGATGCCCGGTAGCGCAACCCAAGTTCATCAGGCGACCTTCGGCGAGGATGGTCACACGTTTCCCATTCGGCCACTCCGCCTGGTCAACCTGCGGCTTTATTTTAATGCGTTTTAAGTTCTTGTCATTGAACACGCTCGCAACGTCAATTTCGAGATCGAAGTGCCCGATATTCGCCACGATCGCCTGGTTCTTCATCGCGTCGAGATGTTCACGCCGGATGATATCCCGGCATCCAGTGGCCGTGATGAAGATATCCCCTTCCTGAACGACCTCTTCAAGGGTCGCGACCTGATATCCTTCCATTGCTGCCTGAAGAGCGCAGATTGGATCGATCTCGGTCACGATGACCCGAGCCCCTTGTCCTTTCAGCGATTGCGCGCATCCTTTTCCGACGTCGCCATACCCGCAAACAACAGCGACTTTGCCGGCAATCATCACGTCCGTCGCCCGCTTCAAGCCGTCCAACAGCGATTCACGACAGCCGTACAGGTTGTCGAACTTCGATTTTGTGCAAGAATCGTTGACATTAAAGGCGGGGCAGCCAAGTTCGCCGCGTTCCATCATCTGGTAGAGGCGGTGAACACCAGTCGTTGTCTCTTCGGAAAGCCCGCGGATCCCCTTTAACAAATGCGGATATTTTTGGTGGACGATCGCGGTCAGATCGCCACCGTCGTCCAGGATCATATTAAGTGGCTGACCATCGGGCCAGAAAACCGTCTGTTCAATACACCAATCGTATTCTTCGAGTGTCTCGCCCTTCCATGCGAATACCGGAATGCCCTGCGCAGCAAGTGCGGCAGCAGCATGATCCTGGGTCGAGAAGATGTTACAGCTCGACCAGCGAATCGATGCTCCCAATTCAATCAGCGTTTCGATCAATACCGCCGTTTGAATTGTCATATGCAGGCAGCCTGCTATTCGAGCGCCAGCGAGCGGTCTCGCGGTCCCAAACTCCGCACGCAGCGCCATCAATCCAGGCATCTCCGTTTCGGCTATTTCAATTTCTTTTCTGCCGAACTCGGCTAGTCCGAGGTCAGCGACTTTGTAATCTGCGGATCGGGTTATGGTCACAGTGCTCATGTAAATTGAATCGGAGATGGTAAGGTGAATGGAACTGTCAATGGGTGGGGTTTCAGGGGACGAATTGCTTCAGTGCATCGGCCTTGTCCGTCCGTTCCCAGCGGAGAGCTTCCAGATCGTCTTCGCGGCCAAAGTGCCCATAATTGGTTGTCTTCTTATAAATAGGACGGAGCAGTTCAAGCTGCTGGATGATCGCAGCCGGTTTGAAATTGAAAACTTCCCGGATGGCTTGTTCGATTTTTTCTTCGTCCACTGTCGAGGTCTCAAACGTATTGACTGAAATGCTGACCGGATCCGGATACCCGATTGCATAGGCGAATTGCACTTCGCAACGGTCCGCGAGTCCAGCGGCGACCACGTTTTTCGCGACATACCTTCCCATGTAAGCGGCGGAACGGTCTACTTTGGATGGATCCTTACCTGAAAACGCGCCGCCACCGTGACGACCCATTCCGCCATAGGTATCAACAATAATTTTGCGCCCGGTCAGTCCGGAGTCGCCTTCCGGTCCCCCAATCACAAACCGGCCTGTCGGATTAATGAGATATCGGGTAGAAGAATCGATCCAATCCAATGGGATCACTCCTTTGATCACTCGTTCGATCAATGTCTCGCGAATTTCTCTGTGTTTTACGTCCGCGGCATGCTGCGTGGAGATCACAACCGTATCGACTCGGATAGGGCGATACCCTTCGTACTCGATTGAAACCTGCGTCTTGGCATCGGGACGAAGCCAAGGCAGTTCGCCGGATTTGCGGAGGCGGGTCAACTCCCGGCCAAGTCTATGGCTCAATTGGATGGGCGCTGGCATCAATTCCGGCGTCTCGCGAACCGCAAAGCCAAACATCAACCCTTGATCACCGGCTCCCTGTTCGTCCGTTTCTTTCCCTTCGGCGGCTTTGGCGTCGACGCCTTGAGCGATGTCGCGCGATTGACGGCTCAGGGCCTGGACAATTACGCAGGTATCAGCATGAAACTGGGAATCCTCATAGACATAACCGATTTCACGTATAGCCGAACGGACCTCGTCGAGATAATCGAAACGGGCGTTGGTGGTAATTTCACCCGCGATCACAACCAGATTACCTTTGACGAGAGTTTCGCAGGCTACGCGGCTCTTTGAGTCCTGAGTTAAACAAGCATCTAAGATTTGATCTGAAATGGTATCGCAGACTTTATCTGGATGCCCTTCGGCCACAGATTCAGAGGAAAATATGTTACGGCGTGCCATAAATGAGGAGAGGACAGTGAGTTTAGAATCCAGCGTGGACCGAGAGCTGGGAAGGCAGGTGCGGATATTGACCAATCATGATACGCTGATATATCGACCGTATTTCCATGACGTCAATGCTGAATTCTCTACGTACATTATCCGATCCAACTCGGGTCCGTTTGATGCATATTCTTCAGAGCGAAGAATTGTCAGTAGCAGAGATCCAGGAGATTCTCGGGATGGGCCAATCACGCATTTCGACTCACCTCGCCCACCTGAAACGAAGCCGCCTGGTCCAGGATCGGCGGGCCGGGAAAAATATCTATTACAGCTGGTCCCTGAGCGGTCCAATTAAGGAACCTGAACTGCGAAATCTCATCCGGTTGGCCGTCGCGGATATGCCGCAAGCCGCTTTGGATCGCTCCAGCCTTCAGCATGTGATCGCCAAGCGAAAGAACCGCACCCGCGAGTATTTCAACAGGCTCGCCGGAAAGTTTGGACGCAGTTACTGCCCTGGAAGATCCTGGCAAGCTCTGGCACATCTTTTCCTGACCATGATCCCGTCCATTGATGTCGCAGACTTGGGCGCAGGCGAAGGAACACTCTCCCAAATTCTCTCTAAAAGCGCTCGGAATGTGATCGCCCTCGATATTTCCGAGCGCATGGTCGAAATCGGGTCCCAACTTGCCAAGGATCAAGGGATCACCAACTTGGAGTACCGTCTCGGTGACCTTGAAGACCCACCCATATCGGATGATTCAATTGATCTGGCAATATTCAGTCAGGCACTCCACCACGCCAACAGCCCGCAAAGGGCAATCGCGGCAGCCAGAAGAATCCTGCGTGGGGGTGGGCGCCTTGTGATCCTGGATCTGCTCGCCCATGGCTTCGAGCAGGCAAGAGAATTATACGCGGATCTTTGGCTCGGATTCACCGAGGTCGAACTTGTGCATCTGCTGGAACAGGCCGGCTTTCGAGAAAACGACGTACAGATTGTTTCGAGAGAACTGAATAGCCCGTATTTTCAAACACTTTTGGCGACCGGAGTAAAATGACCTGCCATTCGTTGCACCGTACATAGTTAAGAACGCCAGGTTTTCATGGTGAAAAAGCTTCTTCTGCTCTTTCTTCTCAGCCCATTATGCTTATACGCCGATTGGATAGTGCTTGACCGACGCGATCAACCTGTACTGGACGGAAAGCTGGCAGCCTCAGAGTTTCGTGTAAGTAACGGCGTCGCTGAAGCTGAAATTAAACTGGTTTATTTTGCCGCAGCTGACGTAAGGCTCGAGGTAATCGCGAACACTGAGGGAAGGACTCGAGCGTTGAGAGACGCTATTGAAGCTGGTGGAGGACTAGCGGGGATCAATGGCGGGTATTTTGACGAGAATTTCGAGGCGATTGGGCTGCTGATCAGCAACGATCATGTGGTTCACCGTCTGCAAAAAGCGAAGCTCTTGTCCGGGATATTTTATGTGAGAAATCATCTTCCCTTGCTGGCGCGAACCGAACAATTTCCAGGAACAAAAGGAATTCATGAAGCCATCCAATGCGGGCCATTTCTAGTGGAAGCCGGACAAACCGTGGCCGGGCTCGACAACAGACGCGTCGCGGCACGCACCTTTATTTTTTCGTGCGATCGCTCAGAATGGGGTTTCGGTATCTGCCGATCGGTTACTTTGAAGGAGATGGGCGATATTCTGAGGCAGGCGACGATGGTTCCGGACCATCACATCAGCCGCGCATTAAATTTCGATGGTGGATCCTCTACAACATTCTACGCTAGGACCGATGGGCAGACGATCTTCTCGGAAGGCCGGTCGGTTGTGAGTAATTACTTGATCGCGAAAGCCACCCATTAATCGGCGCTTCACACGCTCACGCGAAACGCACGCGCACAACACATCTGCCCAGAAGGACAGATCCAAATTTTTGATTGATTCCCGGGCAACCCTCAAACAATGTCCCGCAATCCCGGTATGACATCTTTATGAATTGGAAGTTTGCGGTCTTTCTGGGGTCGGCTCTTTTCGTCCTAAATCTTGCGGCCTTCGGGCTGGATCCGGAGAAACAAGCCATCATCGATCGATACAAGCAGCCTTTTGCTGTCTACCTGTCTGCGATCAACGATCTCGGATCGGCACTCGATGCCGTAACAACAGAATCGGACTTAATAAAGGCGGCGGACAAATTTTGTGACCAGGCCAACAAGTTTGTCGACGAATTCAATGCGAATAAGGAACGATTCGCAGACTCCCAAATTGTGAAATCCATGGGCGAAGATCCCGACTCAAAGAAGACAATGGCGGATTATATGGAGTCTCTGAAATCAAAGCTCGTAGATGCACGACCTATTTTCGATCATCTGATCAGCTCTCTAAGCCGCCATTCAGATTCTCGCGAAATCAATCGCGTTCGGGATCGGGTGGCTGCGACGTTCCAGCGAATTCAGTTACTGTATATGTGACCGGATTCGAGTGTGGAGTCTCCGAAATAGCGAGGCACAAGGAACGTCGACGGTTTTGTTCTTCGTCTGTGAGCACAGGTTCTTTTTTTAGATCAGCGGGCGGGCCAGGCAGAGTAACCCAGGAGCGGCATCCGCCATAGGAAGCATGGCACGGCAACTCCCAAACTGGAAAGATATGAAATGCGCGCAGGAAGGCCACGTACAGACCTTCTGGTTTATCGTAATGAAAGCGCTCCTCCAGGACGGTCGATTGCAAGACGTGAAGCGAGCTCAAACCCTGAATTAGGCGCAAGTCTCGCAAGAAAATGGCAAACTCAACCTCCGCGAAGAGGGAAACCGCCACGCAGTCATTCCGCGGTGTTATGTCGTATTCCCCACTAAGGCGCGTCCGCTTGACTTGTTCATGAAAATATGTCGGGAATAGAAAGAATCGCCGATGTTTGAATTGGAACCCCTTTGCACCTTCAGCAATTCCGCCCTTTCGAAAAATCAAGCTTGTCCCACCGCGTTCGATCGACGCACAGATGATGGCCCATTCTTTGAAAGCGGGAACCCCGGTTAAGCGCTTCTCGGTGATCGCTTCTTTCGTGCCTAGGCTAGACTCGGCTATTCGTCCATCCATAGATTTTTATTAACCCCAATCCCCGATGTTTGCACCGAAGAACTTCAGCAGAATATTCCGGCGTCGCCGGAAAACTCGCCTGAAAGAGCCTCGGGAATTTTAGTTGGCGCATTTCATTTCCGCTATAATCTGGAAATCATGTCTGTGAAAATTGACCTGCATTGCCATTCATTCTTTTCCGGCGATGGGGTCAGCAGTCCGGAACAACTTATTGAGGCCGCGCGCAAGAAGGGCCTCAACGCTTTTGTGATCACTGATCATAATACCTGTGACGCGATTACCTATCTCCTGGACAAAAGCTTGATGCGGGAAGATGGCCTGCCGGTAAACAACTTTATGATCGTTCCGGGTGTCGAAGTCACCACGGCAGAAGGTCACCTACTCTGTATCGGAGCCATCCTGCCGTATTTAAAGGGAAGACCCGCACTCGATGTCTGTCATCTGATTCACGAGGCAGGCGGCTTGGCGATACCCCCACACCCGTACGATCTTTTCCGCGCAGGCATACGTGAGAACGTCCTGGACACTCTGCCGATTGACGCCGTCGAGGTTTTCAACGCGGCAAGTACGCTGAAACGATACAATCAGTCAGCGTTTAATTACGCAATGAAGCGGGGTCTCGCGATGACGGCTGCCAGCGATGCCCACCATCATGCTGCCATAGGCAGGGCCTATACCATCCTGAAAACTGAAGACTTCTCCGTCCGCGGCATCCTCGATCAGATTCCGAAGCAGAACGACCTTAATCAGGAATACATTTCCGTGAAAGATAATCTGCGGAAAACTTGGAATAACTGGCTTCGCCTTCGCAAGCGGAAATCAGTTAAGGACATGCTTTCCAACAGCGCGAAAAACGATGATTAATGATCAAATTAAACGGATTGCTCGAGTTTTATCCAGTCTAAGGACTTCTCCGGGAGTGAAGCTGATCTGTGCCTTCGTGCTTGTGATCTTTTCACCGCGCCATTGGACACTGCCCTGTTCCACGAGCCGACGGGCATCGCTCCGTGACTTGAGAATGTTAAATCCCTTTGAATAGGCGATTACAATTGCTGAAATGAGGTCATCTCCAAGCTCGGTCACGGCGATGCTGGGCAGAGCGACAGAATCCAGATCTTTCTTTGCAAAGCGCAGGCTAAATTCTTCGAGAGCAGCCTTTGCCGCCGAAAGATCGTGAAACTGTGCCACTATCTTAGACGCGAGCTGTTTTTTGGCTTCCATCGGATGGATCGCAGGCACATTTTCTCCGAAAAGGACCTCATAATAGCGGGCCATTAGCGAGTCCGAGATGCTCATCAGCTTGCCAAACATTTCCTTGGGCGCTTCGCAGATGCCCACATAATTGTTCAAGCTCTTGCTCATTTTCTGTACCCCATCAAGTCCTTCAAGGATTGGCTGGAGACACGCAACCTGTTGCGCCTGCCCCTCTTCCTTCTGGAGATCTCGCCCAACCATGATGTTAAAAAGCTGATCTGTTGCGCCCAATTCCACGTCCGCACGGATCACCACGGAGTCCCACCCCTGCATGATCGGATATTGCAATTCGTGGAGAAACACCGGCCAGGCCCGGTCCATTCTGGTCTTGAAATCGTCCCGTTGAAGCGTCTGCTGAAGGGTCACCCTGCTATTGAGCCTGATGACTTCCAGATAATTCATTTTCCCTAACCATTCGCTATTAAAGACTATTTCGGTTTGGGCTGGATTGAGGATCTTGAAAGCCTGGGCCTTGTAGGTTTCGGCATTGGCCATCACCTGATCGCGGGTCAACATTGGCCGGGTCGTCGATCTGCCGCTCGGATCGCCAACCATCGAGGTAAAATCGCCGATAATTAAAACCGCCATATGGCCCAGGTTCTGAAACTGCCTGAGCTTAAAGAGATTGACTGAATGTCCCAAATGCAAATCTGGCGATGTGGGATCAACCCCGAACTTGACGCGAAGAACGCGACCCTCTCCGAGTTTATCTTTCAGCTCGGTCTCATTGATCAATCGCGAGCCACCACGTTTCAAAAGTTCTATCGTTTTTTCCGGTGATTCCATTTTGGACTGGTGAGCGGGTCGAACGCTGGCCCAGATCGAGCCGGAGCGCAAATGCGGATCCGCTCTCCACGGTTGACAATTGTCGCCTCCTGATTAACCTTCCCGACCCTTGATGCTCAGGATGAATTGACATGAAAAGAACCTACCAACCTTCAAAACGCACTCGGAAGCGCCAGTTCGGATTCCGCGCCCGGATGAAAAGCAAAGGCGGCAGGGCGACTCTGGCTCGTCGGCGTCAGAGAGGTCGATGGCGCTTGGTTCCCGACGGGGTGGAATTGCACTACCCGCGGCACACTGAGGCCTAGAAGAGTATGATCCGCCCTGGGCGGATACGGTTTAAGTTTTGCCGGTCATCCCGCTTAAGTCGCGCCTCAGACTTTCGCTCAGTCAAGGTGTCAGGCAAATCCTGGAACGGAAAACATCTCGTATTAGCGATATTAGCTCGCGAGACTGAGGCAGCGTCGAGAATCGGGATCGTCACCACAAAACGACTTGGAAACGCGGTTACCCGAAACAAGATCCGGAGAAGAATCAGGGAAATATTCAGGTTGAACCAACACCGCATCCAGACGGGGATCTTGCTTGTTACGATCGCCCGTGTCTCCTCAGCAACCGCCACATTCGACGAGCTCAGACGAGACTGGTTGCGGCTAGTGGAGCGCGCCTCTATTTTAGCGCCTGGCCCACATGGCTCGCCTCCTCCGGATCCTACTTAAAGTGTACAAAACGACGCTATCGCCGTTCTTGGCGGCATTCACGGGCGGCCCCGGAACTGGCTGCCGATTCAGGCCTACCTGCTCCGAGTACTTTGTCGAAGCCATCGAAGTGCACGGCTGGTTTTTGGGGATCTGGCTTGGCATCAAACGAATTTTTCGTTGTCACCCTTGGGGTAGTTCCGGGTATGACCCGGTTCCAAACAGGCAATCAAAGTGCAAATGAATCTTTTATTCTGATCGAAGTATGGATCGTACAGCTTGGATAGTAATCGCACTGGCCACGATTGGCCTTGTCGGTTCGATCGTTTGGGAGCAACGCCAAGTGGCCGAAGCCCGTGTTAAATTTCTGCAGCAACAAGCCGCCTTGGCTGCTCAGGCGACACCGAGGCCAGAAGGCAGTCAATCACCGAGGCCAACAACATCCTCGGGCCAGACAACCCAGCCTTTGACGGATCAGAAGTCGTACGAGGAACAACCCCCCGAACACCAGGAGACGCTAAGGAGCAATGTCGCTGAGCTCAGTTTTTCGAATAATAAAGGTGGGCTTGTAACTGTGGGTCTGCTGAATCACCGCGCAGAACAAGGTCAACTCGTTCAACTCAATACCGAGCGCTCACCCGCCATCGGAGCCATCACTCAAAACCCGAATGATTGGCAGGATAGTGGATACGCTCTTTCGATCGATTCCTCCTCCGGCACGGCCACTCTGAAGCGGACCGCTGCAGGCGGACTCGGGATCACCAAAGTTTATACTCTGGCGCAGGAAGCCGGCCTGAAAGATGATTACCAGGTCAAGCTCGAGATTACGTTCAAAAACGACGGCGCCACCGCTTTCGAGACGCCCGGCTACTTTGTGAGCACGGGTGCGGCGGAGCCGATCCACCGGACCGACAGGATCTACGCGACCCAGTTTGACTGGTACCGAGATGGAAAATTCAACTCCATCGCGGTGAACTACTTTGATCCCGGAAAACTGTTCGGGATGTTTCAAACAAGTGGCCCGAAGGACGTCTACACCGCAACCGCCGACAAAATCCTCTGGGCAGCCGTAAGCAACCAATATTTCGCGACAATTCTAGCTCCGCAGGACGCATTTGGCCAGCAGGTCTGGGCGAGGCCGGTGAGCATTCCGGACGAAATTGGAGAACCCCCAATCAGGGCCATCCAAGGTGCCATAGAGATTCCAGGTTTCAGCTTGCCGGCTGGTGAGACCAAGACCGTCACTTTCCACATTTACGCCGGGCCAAAAGAGTTCACTCGCCTGGCAACGCTACCGAATGATCAGGCCGATATTATGAATTTCGGCTGGGCGAAATGGGTCAGCGAGCTGCTTTTGACGGTGATGAATACGCTCCACGCGTGGGTAAAAAGCTATGCGCTCGCCATCATCATCATGACCATCATTATCCGGTCGCTGCTTTGGCCGCTTCAAAACGCGGCGACCAAGTCGATGCGAAAGATGGCCAAACTTTCGCCGATCATGAACGAGCTCCGAGTAAAGTACAAAGATGATCCTCAGCGGATGAACCAGGAGACCATGAAGCTTTACAAGGAGTATGGCATTAATCCTTTCGGTGGCTGCCTTCCAATGGTCGTTCAAATCCCGATCTTTTTTGGGTTTTACGGCATGCTCGATAAAGCCATCGAGCTTCGTAATAGCTCTTTTCTCTGGGTACACGACCTGTCGCAACCGGATACTGTTTTCCACATTGGTGGTATCCCGATCAATATCCTGCCTCTGGTGATGGCCGCTACACAGGTGTGGCAGATGAGTATAACACCGAAGACGGGCGATCCGGCTCAGCAGCGGATGTTCCTTTTCATGCCGCTGATTTTCCTTTTTATCTGCTATAATTATGCGTCAGGATTAGCGTTGTACTGGACGGTGCAAAACCTCTTTTTCGTTGCACAGATGTACCTGACAAGAAAACAGGCCGACGCCCCGCTCGTCAAAGTTGCAGCCCCCCACCCGATCGCCAAGCGAAAAAGTTATCGGTAACCTCAGATGGTTACCCACAGCAGAAAATGGAAGCCAAGGAGATACTAGACACCATGCTTGGTTACCTCGGGTTCGTTGCAGATATTCAGGAAATCGAGACTGACAGCGGTCGCCAGCTCCAGGTTTTTACCGCGGAAAGCGAGGCGTTGATTGGCCCTGAAGGCGAGACGCTGGAAGATTTGCAATTTCTCTTAAATCGGATTCTGCAGGCCAGAGATCGGAATGCGCGCCGTGTACAGGTCGACATTGGCCATTGGCGCGCCATGCGGGACGACAAACTGCGGCAGCGTGTCCGTCAAATCGCCGACACTGTCCGAATTTCTGGTCGACCGGTCAAACTAGAGCCGATGAACTCCTACGATCGCCGGGTCGTCCACAACACCTTGAAAGAAGATCCCGATGTGATGAGTTTCAGCCCAAACGATGACGCACGAATTAAGCGCATCACGATCCAGAGAAGGCGCCGTTAACAGTCGCCGGTGTCAGACGGAGAAGCATTGCAGAAATCTTGTGTTCGCTCCGGAGTGGCATCAAACTGGCATGTCAGCCAGAAAAAGGTTCAGCCATCATTTGGCGACCTCCTTTACTGATAACTGCCAACTGATACTGACCACGGAATCTACCGACGCCTTTTCTCGGCCATTTCAATTGCAGCAATTTCGGCCAGCACCTCCTCGCTGATATTCTGGTAGACTTCTCGATTATGGACCGGGAAATCCTCTTTTTTGAATCGCAACGGCTTGCCCACGACCACTGTGATCGGGTGCGGCCTAATCTTCCCGCCCTTCGGCCAAGCTTCAAACGATCCAAAGATTCGCATCGGGACGACAGGGGCGAGCGTCCTGGCAATGATCATGCCGATCCCGGGGCGAGCCTGTTGGATCTGTCCGGTCAACGAGCGTGTGCCCTCCGGAAAAATCACCGTGCGATGTCCCTCTTTCAGCAGGTTAATGATCGTGCGAAATGCCGTCAGATCACCCCGCGTAAGATCGACCGGAAGCGCGTTTACCCTGGCAATGATCGCTCCAAGGAACCTCTTTTCGAAGAGGGTCTTACGCGCCAGAAAGTAGACTTCGTTCTTGC
>JAFAQT010000426.1 GCA_019246215.1 Verrucomicrobiota bacterium | reverse complement strand
GAGGCAGACCTGAAAAAGGTCTCCCTCATTCGTATTGTGAAGGGCGAACACGAGACGCAGCTCGTTGATTTGAGGAATGTTATCAAAGGCCGACCGACTCCTGCGATCTATTGCTCCGGAGGCGATGTGATTTACGTGCCGGAAAAGGTTTTAAATTTTTGATGACTGGAGAGACGTGTCGGCGGATCGACGGGTTGCAGCGTAGGGGAGTCGCCGGCAACGCTTTCGCTAATCTCGTGGCGCAGATCGTCGGTACCGGCTCTGCTGCGTGATTTGGGTAATCAGACCGTCGGGCGGTTGTCAGATGCCTGAAACCGCTTTTCTAGATCGGAAAGTGGACTCGCCACGTTGCGAAAAAGCCGACATCCTAGTCCGCCGACACTTCGATCCGCCTAGACGACGTCCTCCGGAGGGGCGACACCTTCAACGAATGGGAGGCCCAATTTTTTCGGTTCTCATGGTGTTGCTAGTTGCAGCTTGCTCCAAACCTGCGAACCAGATCGCTATCGCGAATGTCGATTATTGGACCTGTACAATGCACCCATCGGTGCACTCTGAAATTCCGGGGAAGTGCCCGATTTGCGGAATGGACCTGGTTCCGGTCACTCATGGGAGAGAGAAACAGCCCAGACCCAGCGAGTTCGTGGTCCCGGTCGAACGTCAGCAACAGATTGGAGTTACCTATGCTGAGGTCCGGCGCAGACGCATGATATTTGACATTCAGGCGGTCGGAAATTTGGAAGTAGATCAGGCGCAGATCTTGGAGTGCGTGACTCGTGTAGATGGCTATATTGAGGAATTGCAGGTCAATTCGCTCGGCGACCGGGTAGCTGTCGGGCAGCCTCTGATAACGATCTACAGCCCAGATCTTCGCGCTCCGGAGCAGGAACTGGTGAACCTGCTCAAAGCACAGGCCAGCGGTAGCGTTTCTCCAGCGTCCATGGATCAGCTGATCAGTTCCGCACGGCGTCGCTTACAGCTTCTGAACCTCGGCCAGGCTGAGATCTCCGAACTTGAGCGTACGGGTCAACCGACCGACCGAATAACGTATCGCTCCGCGGTTGACGGGGTCGTGAGCGAGGCGCCTATGAAGGTTGGCATGAGCGTGAAGCGCGGAGACAAGCTCATGACCGTGCTCAATCTGTCGGATTTATGGCTCTGGGCGAACTTTTACGAAAGCGAGGTTGCATTTTTGCGAGAGGGCCAATTGGTAAAAATCGCTTTGCCCGCGCTCCCGAATCGCTCATTCGAAGGAAACATCGTCGTCATTGGCCCGACGATCGATCCCGTAAAACGCACCGCCTTGGTTCGGATCGATATTCCGAACCCCGAGGGCCAACTTCGGCCAGGGATGTATGCCACTGTCGCTGTCCAAATTGACGCCGGGGAGGGACTTACCGTTCCTTATGAAGCAGTGCTTCCCACTGGATCGCGAATGTTGGCGTTTGTAGACAAGGGAGCCGGAACATTGGAACCTCGCTTCATTCAAGTTGGGCGGCAGTTTGTTACTCTCTCAGATCCGAAGCAGGAACATTATTACCAAGTCACAGGCGGTTTGCGTGAAGGAGAGCGTATCGTTTCAAGCGCGAACTTTTTGATCGATGCTGAGGCGCAGGTCCAGGGAGCGGTAAGGGATTTCGGGATGGAGAAACCGGAGCCCGGAAGGTGACCGAGGAAAGAGGCTTTGATCAAATGACACTTGCGACAAATCCCCGCGCAGATCGTTAAAATGATCGAACACTCCGAAAACCGGGTAATCAGATCGCAGGAGAGCGCACAACGTGCCTGAGGGTCGCATGGGAGAACAGGGGCCCGATGCGTCGCCTTCCGAAAACTTCGACCAGCCGACGCGCCGGCCCGCCGAAACGCCCCCGGCGCCGCGCGGACCCGCCGACGCCTCTCTCATAGCACGGATCATCGCCACCAGCGCGCGAAACCCGGTTCTGGTCATCGCCTTGACAATCCTCGGAATCGCCGCCGGCGTGTACGCGTTGTGCCAGACACCGCTCGATGCCATTCCTGATCTCAGCGACGTTCAGGTTATCGTTTACACCGATTGGCAGGGGCGATCTCCAGACCTGATTGAGGACCAGATCACCTATCCTATTACCACAAGATTTATTTCTGCACCGAAGGTCAAGTTTGTTCGCGGTGAATCGATGTTCGGGAAATCGTTTGTCTACGTGATCTTTCAGGATGGCACAGATATCTATTGGGCTCGCTCGCGAGTCATCGAATACCTGAACTCCGTTCGCGGCACGTTACCGGAAGGTGTAAATCCCTTCATTGGTCCAGATGCTACCGGAGTCGGGTGGGTTTTCGAATACGCGCTCGTCGATGATAGCGGAAAGCACAACCTCGCCCAACTGCGATCACTGCAGGACTGGAATCTCCGTTACGCACTAGAGTCAGTTGGAGGTGTTGCCGAAGTCGCTCCTGTAGGTGGGTTCGTCAAACAATACCAGGTCGATCTCGATCCCGACAAACTTGTTGCCTATAAGGTTACCACCGCCGATTTCGTCGATGCCGTTCGCAAAAGTAACATGGATGCCGGAGGGAAGACCGTCGAAATTGCTACGGCCGAGTTTTTCGTCCGTGGACGCGGCTACATCCGAAGCATCAGCGATTTAGAGCAAGTCGTCCTGAAGGTTCAAGACGGCGTTCCTATTTACGTGAAAAATGTGGGGGAAGTGCATTTGGGCCCCGACCTTCGCTACGGCCTCGCCGAACTGAATGGGCAGGGTGAAGTCGTGGGCGGGATCGTCGTGATGCGCTACGGCGAGAACGCGCTCAAAGTTGTCGACGGTGTGAAGAAGAAGATTGAAGAAATAAAAACTTCTTTACCGCCCGGTGTTCGTCTTGTCCCGACCTATGATCGGAGCGCGCTCATTTATCGCGCGATCGATACCTTGCGCGAAAAACTTCTGGAGGAGAGCATCATTGTGGCAGTCATATCGGTACTCTTTCTCTGGCATGTGCGCTCGGCGTTAGTGGCGATAATTACGTTACCGGTCGCGATTATCCTCTCATTTGTTCCAATGCTGTGGCTTGGGCTGACCTCGAACATCATGTCATTAGGAGGTATCGCCATCGCCATCGGCGCCATGGTCGATGCGGCGATTATCATGGTGGAAAACGCGCATAAAGCGCTGGAGCGCTTTAACGAGGAGCACGGACGCGAAGCTAAAGGTCTAGAGCGGTTCAATGTGGTGGTTGGCGCCGCGCAGATGGTCGGACGCCCTCTGTTCTTCTCCCTGCTCGTCATCACGGTAAGCTTCATTCCGGTCTTCTCTTTGCAAGCGCAGGAAGGACGGCTGTTTCGACCACTTGCATTCACCAAGACTTTCTCCATGTTCTTTGCTGCCTTTCTTGGTTTGGTGCTGGTTCCCGTCCTGATGACGTGGCTGATCCGTGGCCGGATCACGCCGGAGAAAAGGAACCCGCTCAACGCTTTGTTGGTTGGTCTGTATGACCCGCTGGTGAGTCTCGTGCTGCGGTTCCCATGGGTGACACTTGGCATGGCCGCCGTTTTGCTGGCGCTGACCTGGATCCCATTCAGCCGGCTCGGAAAAGAATTTATGCCGCCCTTAAACGAGGGAACGATCTTGTACATGCCTGCCGCGGTGCCGGGGATCTCAATCAGGGAAGCGACTAAGATCCTGCAGATCCAAGATCGTATTCTCAAAAAGTTCCCGGAGGTCGAAAGCGTCTTCGGCAAGGCCGGCCAAGCCGACACTGCGACCGACCCCGCGCCGTTGTCGATGTTCGAGACCGTTGTGCAGCTAAGACCGCCTGAGCAATGGCCTTCGGGTATGACGTGGCAGAAGATGACTGAAGAAATGAGTCAGGCCACCAAGACGCCGGGGATGGCGCAAATATTTTGGATGCCGATTCAAACCCGGACTGAGATGCAAACTACCGGATTGCGCTCAGTTCTGGGGATCAAGGTCTTCGGCCCGAGTTTGCAAGGCCTCCAGGGTGTCGGTATTTCGATTGAACGAGCCTTAGCCGATCTCCCCGGTACCCGAAGTGCTTTTGCAGAACGAACGCAAGGAGGCTATTTCCTTGATTTCACGGTCAATCGTGAAGCAGCCGCCCGGTATGGATTGCGGGTGGAAGACGTCGCCCAGATCATCGAAATTGCCATCGGCGGGAGTACCATTGGCGCCACGGTGGAGGGCCGTGAGAGATACCCCATCAGTATTCGGTATGCACGTGTTTTCCGCGACAACATCGATGCTTTAAAACGGGTACTCGTTCCTACTCCGACGGGAAATCAGGTGCCGGTCTCTCTGTTGGCCGACATCCGCTACCGATCTGGACCCGCGGACATTCGGGACGAAAATGGGCAGCTTGTCAGTTACGTATTCGTCGACATCACCGGCCGCGATATTAACGGGTATGTGCAAGCAGCTTCGAGGCGTATCCGCGAGCGGGTGCAATTTCCTTCAGGTTACTACATTCAATGGGCAGGTCAGTTCCAGTATTTGCAAGAAGCCGAGAAGCGGCTGGCAATCCTGATCCCCTTCACTCTGCTCACTATTTTCCTCTTACTCTATTTGAACACGCGCTCGATCATAAAGACCCTCATCGTCTTATTAACCGTGCCTTTTTCGCTTATCGGAGCGTTCTGGTACATCTATTTGCTCGGATACAACATGAGCGTGGCGGTCTGGATCGGCTTGGTTGCCTTGGCCGGACTCGATGCGGAAACCGGCGTAGTGATGCTGCTCTATCTTGACTTAAGCTGGGAAAAGTTCCGTGCAAACGGTCGGATGAATTCCCTGTCGGATCTCTTCGACTCTGTCCGAGAAGGCGCCGTGCAACGGATTCGACCTAAAATGATGGCGGTGTGCGCAATTCTTTTCGGGTTGCTTCCAATCATGTGGTCGCCCGACTATCAGGCCGGGTCCGATGTCATGAAGCGGATTGCCGCGCCCATGATAGGAGGAGTCATTACTTCAGCCGTCCTTAATTTGTTGATTTATCCGGTCATCTACGTCATGTGGCGCAGGCGATCTCTACCAAGGCTCCCAGCAGGTTGCAGTTGCGGTCTACTTTAGGCATCAATAGATGTCCCCATATGTCAAAAAGCCGAAGATCAGAGAAGACCGGTGGTTAGACAGATTTCCCAGATGATTGAACGGAACGAGAGAGTTCGGTGAAATACGCAAGACCCCTGGATGGGGCGGCAGTTCACCGTACAAATCGCTCAAGAACGATCTTGCCGGGGGCACGATGCTAAGCTTAAGAATTGATCACATCGTCCGATCTGGAAACATAGAAAGGTTTAGAGGCACATGAAGAAGGTTTTAGCCGTCAAGACCCCGGTAGGCGGGATCGTGCAAATCATACCTCGTGACGACAGTGACACCGCAGTCGGTCTTTCATGGCGGGAAATGGTCCTGAGTGACGCGGAAAAAGAGGCTTCACGCCTCTACCTTTTCGACGAGGGATTTATTGAGCATGCCGCCGGCAGCCTGGAACCGGATCTCGATATCCAGCGTTTCCTCAGAGATATTATTGACATCAATTGAGCATCTGGATTCCGTCCGTTGCCACACGCGATTTTGCTAAAAATGCAGCTTGGCAGCCGATCCTCGTCAGGGATTGTTCTCCGAAATGAAAAGAGCGTTAGTTACAGGAATCACCGGCCAGGATGGTTCGTACCTGGCGGACCTACTGCTGTCCAAAGGCTACGAGGTCCATGGCATCATCCGACGGGCCAGCACTTTTAACACGGCCCGGATCGATCATCTGTATCAGGATTCGCATGTGCACGGGGTACACCTGTTCCTACATTATGGAGACCTGTCCGATTCCGTACACCTCGTAAAACTCCTCTACGAGCTGCAGCCGGACGAAGTCTACAATCTTGGCGCGCAAAGCCATGTCCGCGTGAGTTTTGAGATACCGGAATACACCGCAGACATCACCGGTGTGGGTACAATCCGAATTCTCGAGGCAATTCGCGAGTCGGGCATAGGCCCGAGATTCTACCAGGCCTCCAGCAGTGAAATGTACGGCAAAGTCCAGGAGGTCCCTCAGACAGAGACGACACCGTTCTGGCCGCGTAGCCCATACGGTGCAGCGAAGGTCTTTTCCTACTGGGCTACTATCAATTACCGGGAAGGCTATGGGCTCCACGCCAGCAACGGAATACTTTTTAATCACGAAAGTCCGCGCAGGGGCGAAACCTTTGTAACCCGTAAAATCAGCCGCGCCGTGGCGCGGATCAAGCTGGGATCAAACGAATTGCTCTACCTCGGCAATCTGGAAGCGAAGCGGGATTGGGGTTACGCCCCTGAATACGTCGAAGGGATGTGGTTAATGCTTCAACAGGATGAGCCGGACGACTATGTTTTGGCGACGAATGAAACACATTCCGTGAGAGAGTTTGTTGAACACGCGTTCGCTCACGTTGATCTCGATTGGAAAGAATACGTTCGCTACGATAAACGTTACGAGCGTCCCGCAGAAGTTGATCTGCTGATTGGGAACCCGGCGAAAGCAAAAAAGCAGCTCGGTTGGGAACCAAAAGTACTTTTTAAAGAACTCGTTCACATTCTGGTAGACGCTGATCTGGAGGCGACTAAACAGCAACTTTACGGCACGAAACTCGGGTCTAAAGCTGGTGATCCGAAACATATCTCCGGACGACAGTAAGACCGCCATCGGTCTCTTTACGACGAAAGCGGCCCTGAGTGATTCAGAAAAGAGGCTTCACGTTCTCCCTTCCGGCGCGCTTTTATCGAGTATGCTTCCGGCAGCCTCGAACTACCATTGAAATGCGGCGCTTCTTGGGGTGTTAGCAGCAACCGTGCGAAACTTTAGCCTGTTGTACGCAATGTCGACTTGCCGCCGCTGGCCTTCGATTTTTTCCGTTCCATAAGGTCTCTCCATTCTTGACTGAGTTTCAGCCCCAGTGGCGCGAACCTCTTCTCCATGCCAACGCGTCATGTGATCGGCGTGGCTTTGCGGCGCGACGCAATCGGAGCGGCTATGCGGTCGCGGTTTCCGATCCTCCAGAGAAAATTCTTAAGCAATCTGGACCGAGTTCGTCTACAATAATTTCCAGGTGTTCTCAGGCGCAGGTTTTTTGACCCCCATGAAACGGTCGTTTTTGATGTTGTTGGCGTTCGGTTTGTTCCCGATAAGCCTTTTGGCATGGACCAATGGGGAGCTTTTGCTCTGGATGGACAATGAGCGCGGGCGGTCTCTGCAGCCAATAGCTAATAAGTTCGAGTCCGACCTGGGCCTGAAAGTCACGATAGAGACACCTGAAAAAATCACGGACAGTTTTCCAATTGCCGCTCAGGCCGGCAAAGGACCCGATCTGGTCATTTGGGCGCACGACAAGGTCGGCGAGTGGGCTGATGGGGGGTTGATTTCGCCGGTAAACGTTCAGAAGCAATTTGTCGAAAAATTTTTTGCTAAATCCTGGCAGGCCGTGATGCATCGAGATCAACTCTGGGGATATCCGCTAGCGCTGGAAACAGCTACGCTGATTTACAATAAGGCGCTTCTGGACGGGCCACCGCCTAGGGAGCTTTCACAGCTGGCGTCCATAGACCAGGCGATGAAACGGAACCACCCTGGAGTGATCACGATCCTTTGGGATGCGCGAAGCGCATATTACACCTGGGCGATCTTGGCGAGCGGCGGCGGATTCGTCTTTGCTAGGAATGGCAGCGACTATGACTTGAAAAACATCGGCATCGCAACTCCTGGCGCCGTCGACGCCCTTTCGGAAATCATCGGTTTGATCCGGAGCGGGATACTGCCGAAGGTTTGCCCGTACAGCGAGACGGAAGAGCGGATGGGCCAAGGCAAGCTCGCGATGATGATCTCCGGGCCATGGGCCTGGTCGAACCTCACGCAAAAAGGAATCAATTTCGGTCTGGGCCAGATCCCCGGCGTCGAAGGAAAGGTTGGCCGGCCTTTTGTCGGTGTCTCCGTGGCATATATCAATCGTTCGAGTCCAAATCAGGATGTAGCAAAGGAATTTATTGAACACTACTTGCTCACCGATGAAGGCCTGGCCGCTATGGATAAAGCTAAGCCGATCGGTGTCCCCGCCTTAATTTCCCTCTACGAGAAGCTAGCGAAGGACAACCCGCATCTGCGACAACTGAAGGCGTCCATGGATATCGGTCAGATCATGCCAAACGTTCCGCAGATGGGCCGTTTCTTTTCTTCATTGGGTGCTGCACTTCAGCTCGCGGCGGACGGCAGGCTATCGGCCGACGCCGCTCTCCGACAAGCCGAAGCAAATATCCGGCACGAATAAT
>JAFAQT010000369.1 GCA_019246215.1 Verrucomicrobiota bacterium | reverse complement strand
TTGCCACCTACTCGGTCCTATGGTTATTTCATCCGTCACTCTGGAAACAAGGAGATAAGGTCTGAAACGGCGCCCGTCACCGTATATAGCGGGCCTTCCGAAGCGAGTCATCCTCCAATCGAATTCCCGTGGAGATGTCCCGCTCCTTCAGAGCTGACTTCTACCAAATCCTGTCCTAGGGCTGCGCCAGGCGCATCCCTGGGCTCACCTATTTCGCACCTTCGGCGCTCTGTGCTGCTATAGGTCGAAAATGCCCTTTTTGTTTTTGCCTACTTTCATGCCGGAAATCTGCAGCGCCAAAGGCGAGAAGTATAGAGGGCCCAGGACGAAGCCGCCACGCTAAGAAATGGAGGTTGCACACTGAAGGTGAGGCACGGTGATGGGTGCGGGTTCGCCACGCTGAGGCTGAGAATCTCTGTTTTTTGGGCTCAATTTGAGACTGTCATTAACAGATACTTAAGGAATCGCCTGCGCGATTTGGAGGCTCATTTTCATCACTTGCTCGCTCAACAACCGCACGAGTCCAGTGTAGTCGCCCGGTTTCCAACCGCTTTGGCGTAGGTCGACCTTACGGCTTTTGATGGGTTCCGAGCTGTTGCCGCGTGAAATCGACCAGCGCGCGCTCAAGACCACCTCGCCATTGTCATTGCCCTCGAAGCGTTCTAATCGAATCCAGACATCATAACTGTGATCAACCGGAGACGCTCCGGGCAAAAACCCATAGGCTCTAATGCGCGAATTTCGACTAAGATCCTCCGCGACTGCTCTCGCTAAGCCCTGATCCAGGGGTTCGGCCCACCGGTTAGTTGGCGCGTACTGCACCTCCATCCCACCCTTAATCGTCACTAAATTACCCCTGGCCAGATAGGTGGGGATTTCAACCCGTCGGACAAGGACAGTAGTGCCGCCGGAGGACTGCGTTCGCGAACGAAATCCGGTCAGCAGAAAAAAGTTAGGCAACGGTTCCTTGGTCGCGCAATTGGCTAAGAACAACATTCCCACCGAAAGGCAAACTGATGTTCTGAAATAACGCGGGCGTTTCAAGGCTGATTGGGATTAGCAGGTTTCCGGCCGAACAGCAGCGCATTCGGGTGGCGTTGCAAAAAATCGGCCAGACCCTGGACAGCCGAGGCTGCCGCACTGATTTGCGAAAGTGAGCTGTCCAGCTGATATCGGAGGTTAGAATCAGGTTTAAGTACCCGATCAAGTTCCGCCGTGCTCTTTTGCAGGTTTATCAGTGCAGCCTTGGCCTGATCAATGGTCGGCTTCAGGTCTCCGAGCGCCGGATTGAGATTCTTCAGGGTCGCCGTCAGTTGCTCGAAAGACTGGCGAGCGCTCTTAAGCGCGCCTGCTACCTGTTCTCCGTTTGCCAGGCTTGATATTGAATCAGCCGCCTTATCCAACGAGATACCCAACTTTTCAAGGTGCAACTCGTCGAGGCCAACTTTAGCGCTTTGCAAGATACCGTGCAGCTCATTGGCCAGACTGGCGAAATTCACGCTACCGATGTTTCCAATTGCTTTGGTCAGATTAGCCAAGATCGCCTCGATATCGGACGGCTGAGGCGGAATTTCGAAGATATTCGGGTTTGGTTCCGGATACAATACCGGTGGATTGGCGTCCTTATAGAAATCCAAAGCGAGATAGAGTTGACCGCTGATCAGACTCTCAAAATCCAGTTTCGCGCGAAGTCCATTTGCGACGGCTTTGTCGTGAACCTTGCGATCGCCCAGGTCGAGGGTGAGACCGTACTTGTTCAGAAGATTATCTGTATTGATCTCATAAAGAACCCTTACCACCGGAGCTTCACCAGCACCCTGAAATTTCAACTGGAGCTTGGTCACCTTGCCTATAGCAACTCCCTTATATTTAACGTTTGACCCTACCCCCAACCCATTGACCGTTTGATCAAAATAAGTTTCGAATAGCTGTTTCCTCGCAAAAAGATTGGCTGAACCAAAGAACAAGGCGGCTCCGATGGCGATAATAATCGCGCCAAACACAAACGCTCCAATTAAGGTCGGGTTCGCTCTTTGACTCATCGGAAACTATATAGGATTGACCCAACCATAGCCTAGGGACTATAGGCTTTTCACAGATTGCTTTCCCCTGGGCAGACCGATGGGCGTCTTGTTCGGATCACCTCGCAACAGAAATTCCCGAACCTTCCGATCGCTCCGACCTTCTTTGACTAATTCTTTGGGGTTGCCTTTGGCAATCACTCTCTTACTTTCCGCGTCAAGGAAGATGGATGTGTCGGCAATCGTGAAAATCGAGGGGAGCTCATGGGTAACCACAACGATCGTTGTTCCCAGACCGTCACGGAGCCGAAGAATCAGTTGGTCTAGCCGCAGGGAAGTTATCGGGTCCAGACCGGCGGAAGGTTCATCAAAAAAGAGCAGCGCCGGATCAAGTGCCATAGCACGGGCGAGACCCGCTCGTTTACGCATACCGCCGCTGATCTCCGAGGGATAAAATTCTTCGAAGCCTTTCAAACTCACAAGCGCGAGTTTCATGGACACGATCTCCATAATTTCTTTGGAAGAAAGGCTCGTATACTGCTCCAACGGGAGAGCTATGTTCTCTGCCAGGGTGAGCGAACTCCATAAAGCGCCTCCCTGATATAACACGCCGAAGGTCCTTTGCATCTCTTCCTTTTCCGCCGGGGAGGCCATTGAAAAACTGCGCCCATGATAAATGATCTCCCCTTTTTCCACCTCTTTGAGCCCGATCATATATTTCAGAAGAGTGCTTTTCCCGCAGCCGCTCCCGCCCATGATGACCATGATCTCGCCGGGAGCGACGGTGAAATCAACGTCTCGCATCAAGACGAACGAATCGTAGGCCATTTCAAGCCCTCTTACTTCGATTGCTGGCTGGGAACGCTGGTCGCCCTGGGAAACGGCGGCAGCGGGTTTCGGCGCTTCTGACATTGGATGCTGGTTAGGATTTAGGACAAGGATCTGGCACAATAACGAGCTTACTACAGGTTCAGTACTTCCTGGATCACATCGATAATTGCATCCGAAGCGACAATCCAGGTGATCCCCAGAACAACGGCAGAGGTTGCCGCGTTGCCGACGGCGGCAGCGTTGTTTCCACTTTTCATTCCCCTTTCGCATCCGGCCATGGCTACGATAACCCCAAAGATAGCGCTTTTTACCAAGCCTGTCGTGATATCAACAAGCCCCATAGAACCAACTGTCTGGTTCCAGTACTGTGTCCAAGATATTCCCAAAAAGACCAGAGCGACCAAGGCACCTCCCAAAATTCCGACCAAGTCCGAATAGAGCACCAGCAGAGGCATCATCAAAAAAAGGGCCAACAGACGCGGGCTCACGAGGAAATCCATCGGCGAAATCGCCAGGGTGCGCAGCGCGTCGATCTCTTCTGAGACCTTCATACTGCCGATCTGGGCCGCGAATGCGGCCCCAGTACGCCCTGCCATAATGATTCCAGTCATAATCGCGCCCATTTCGCGAGTCATGGCCACTGCCACCAGATTCGCCACATAGATTCCAGCTCCGAATTGTCGAAGCTGGATGGCGCCTACGAAGGCGAAGATAAGCCCGGTGAGGAAACTGATCATTCCGACGATTGGCAAGGCTTGGGCGCTGCATTCCTGCATGGTCAGCCAGAACACTCGCCAGTCGAACGCAGCCTTCCCCCGAAGAATGCGCCCGAAACTGAGAACGGTATCACCGGTAAACTCAAGGGCCGCGCCGAGGCCTTCGTAACCGGCGATGGCGATGCTTCCGAGGAGTGTCAAAATCGACGAGGCCTTTTTGGTTTTCCGCCCGGTTTTTCGCTCCGGGACTTCCTCGGAAATGGCAATCAAACTCTCCACGCTAGCCGGCAGCGATTTGTGCAAGAATTTCACATCATGCTTCGTGCACCACTCTTCGGCGCGAGCAACAACGATTAAAAGACTAGTATCCCACGAACCTACGTTAGACATGTCAACCTGCAGCGCTTCGGCCGGGCCTTCCCGATCGAGCTGTGAGAATAGCGCGTCAATTTCGCCATGCCGCGTGTCGCGAACGTTCCAATCCCCTTGGATTTTCAAAACTAGATTCTGCCCGCTCCGGGCGAGGGTCAATTTAGGCGCTGTGGTGGAGGTCGCTGAATTCGTTGTACCCATCCTCGATCAAGGCCAAAAGATCATCGGTAATTTAGCCAAA
>JAFAQT010000335.1 GCA_019246215.1 Verrucomicrobiota bacterium | reverse complement strand
AGCGGTTTACTTGTCCTCTCGCTTCACGATCACCTTTTGGCCGGTTTGGCGGTCGTAGTAGACCTCCTTTTTGCCTTTTTTCTCCAGAAGCTGATATCGGGGTAGGTTCTGTTGGACCTGATCGTAGGTGACAACTGTGCCCTCAGCCGGCTGGACCGTTTGCACGGGCTGTTGAACAGTCGTCGTGGTCGCCGGTTGCTGGACCGTAGTGGTCGTGGTGGTAGTGGTAGTCGCAGTGCCGGGCCCCCTCACGAGCGCGCCTTCGGGGTTAACATAGATCACTTGATTACCGCTCTTTTCCCGGACGGTCACGACATAGATGCCATTCTCGTTACGCACTACTCGGGTCACATAGGCAGGATTTGCGATACCCGTCTCCCGAATAACAGTCGTCTGTACCGTTTTAGGCAATGTGGTGAATTGGATCTCGTCAGCTTGTGCGACCAGACTTATACAGACGCCGGCCCCCAATGCCAGAGTGATGGCAGTGATTTTTTTCATGGCGCGATGTTGGACGATTCGTTGCCCGGGATCCTTCAAAAAGCGCTTCAGGGGTGACCCTGAGCGATCGGTAGGCAATCTCGAGTTAAAACACAGATGCTCTCCCGATTTCCCGGAAGAGCATCCTGCTATCTAGATAGACTAGCTTTGATTTGACTTCTCAACCGTAAGGTAACGACTCCCCCCCTGGGTCCAGACTTTGACCAGCGTCTTACTGCTGGTCTGATTCTGAGCATCCGCGACTGCATCCTGGGCGTTCTTCACGGGTTGGCGATTAAGCTCAGTTATCACATCGCCCCGTCGCAGCCCGGCTTCATACGCCGGAGAATCAGGAGCTACCTTGGAGATGACCGCGCCCTGGATATTTCCGGGAATGTTCAACTCGGATCGGGTGTTTTGATCGAGATCAATAACTCCGACTCCTGCAAGAGCTTCCTTTTGATCACCCCCATTATTCGTTCCATTCGCGCCCGCGATCTTGCTCTCAGGCGCGCTGCCCAGCGTCACATCGAACGTCTCGTCTTGGCCGTTCCGATTCACCACTACCGGCACCTTCGAACCTGGTGCTGTCTCCGCGACTCTCAGTTTCAATTGGCTCGCATCCTGGACGGGTTGGCCGTTAAACCGGGTAATCAGATCGCCGCTCTTCAATCCGGCTTTATCAGCGGGGCTGCCTGGCGACACATCTCCGACTAAAGCGCCTGTCGCTCGATCCAGCTTGAACGCTTGCGCCAGGTCTGGAGTGAGGTTCTGGATCGTTATGCCTAAAAGGCCGCGTTCGACTCGACCATTTTTCACCAAGCTGTCCATCACCCATCGGCAGAGGTCTGCAGGAACCGCAAAGCCAATGCCCTGGTTTCCGCCGCTACGGGTCAAGATTGAGGAATTGATACCAATAAGGCGACCATCGGTGTCGACCAGCGCGCCACCCGAATTGCCGGGGTTGATTGCCGCGTCCGTCTGGATGAAGTCTTCATCCCCATTTGCCGAGGTTGTCCGATCCTTTGCGCTCACGATACCCTTGGTCACGGTTTGACCGATTCCGAAGGGATTGCCGATGGCCAGAACCACGTCCCCGATCTCGACCTTGCTGCTGTCCGTTAAAGTCAGGGCAGGCAGATTTTCTGCGTTGATCTTAACCAGCGCAACGTCAGTTTGCGGATCTGTGCCGATGACCTTTGCTGTGAAATGACGGCCGTCATTCAGGGTCACCTCGATCTCGCTCGCATTGTTTACCACGTGGTTGTTTGTCAGGATATAACCATCGGGCGAAACGATTACCCCTGAGCCAAGACCATGCTCCCTCGGAAGGTGACCCGGATTGAGGTGATTCAACCCTTCCCCCCCGAAGAAACGGCGGAAAAATTCCATGTCCGGATTCGACATCGGATTCTCTGATGCCTTCATCGTGACAAAGACTTTTACCACGCTCGGAGCCACCTTCTGGACGATCGACGCGAAACTGGTGCCCTCTTTCACGTCCCGTACCAACGGAGTATCGTCTTCCCGAATTTGCAACGGCGCATTGTTTGTCTCGCCGCCTTTATTTGATACGGCGCTTAGGGCAGAGCCCGTCGCCAAACACAGCCCTGCACTCCCTAGAACGAGTGCTCCCAGCCTAAGCTGATTAAATGATTTTCTCATAATGATTCGTTTGTTAGCTTACGAAAACTCTAGCCAACCGCCCTGACCTAGGCCTTGCTCGAATATTACAAAGTGGAAAGCGAGCCTCCCTGTAAAGGGCAGGTCGCCGCGCCGCCGCAGAACCGGCGAGGCGCTAGTTGGGATTGAATCTATGGGCACACCAGCCATGGCCCGAAGGGCCAAGAAATACTTATCCCAGGGCGCCGCGCGGCCGGCGCTTTAGCCTGGGTTAGCTCGAAACGTGTTCGGCCCTCACCAGGCACTACATCGTTTGTGGGAAAAACACCCGGTCTTCCGGATTGCGGTCCTGCCGAGCCGAAGAAGCAGACCGACCCTGCCGTCAACTCACACGTACTGCCACTGGCACTGACATTGACAACTTCCTCACGGCTTTTCTTCAGGTGGTGCCGCCGTCTTGGGCCGTGATCGTTCGACGACTGCGACCATTACATAGTAAGTCGCCACTGCCACGGGCGCCGCAATGACCAATGAACCAAGCAGCAATGGCCGGCCAACCGTGAGGAAGGTGGACCAGTGGAACCAAACTGAGGGGCTCTGATGCGTTAAACGAAGGCTCGGAGGCAGCTCATGCGGCTGACTCAAGAGCCAGTAACCTACATCATATTCCCAGCGGAGCAGCAGTGGCATTAAAGGCAGGGCGACATCGTGAAGCGTTGCGCCGATGGCCGTCGCCAGCAGATTGCCGCCCAACAGTCGGCAGACTCCGAGCGCGAGTAGCGTTTTAAATCCCCAGAGCGGTATAAAGCCGAAGAAGATTCCGAGTGCCGTGCCCAAAGCAATCGCATGGGTGCTGTCCTTAAGTTGGAGGAGTTGCCGAGTCTTGTCGTGAAGCCATCCCACCGGGTTCATAAACATGAACGTTACCGAACCGCACTCTGCTAGGGAACACCGATTTTGTGCCTTCGCCCAGATGCTCCTGGGGAGCCGTTCACGCGCGCGACTACGCGCGTTGAGCCTGGCGCCAGTTGTCTCGGAGCAGCTGTTGCACCTCTTGGTCGGATGTTTGGCCGAAGACCTCGTACGATTGGCCAACCGAGCAGAACGGATCCGGACGAGAGATCACAATCACTTCATCCACTGCTCGTTGCAATTCATCGCAGGATTCCACCGGCGCGGTCGGTGCGGCGACGACGATTCGCTCCGGATTTTGTTGCTTCAGCGCCGCCACCGCTGCGAGCATTGTTGAACCGGTGGCGATTCCGTCATCCACCAGAATGATTGTTTTTTCTCGCACCATTGGAGCAGCCCGTTCTCCCCTATAGACAATCTCGCGCCGGCTCAGTTCATTTTGCTCTCTTTCAGTTACCGCATCGAGGACCTCCTCAGAAATACACGTGGATCGGATTACCGCACAGTTGAGGATTCGGATACCGCCGGACGCTATGGCTCCCATCGCCAATTCCTCGTGCCCAGGTACGCCAAGTTTGCGAACAATGAATGCATCTAGCGGGACTCGCAGCGACTTCGCGACCTCGGAGGCCACGGGTACACCGCCCCGCGGCATCCCCAAAACGACGACATCTCTGCGATTAGCATAGTGGCTTAGCTTTTCCGCGAGCAATCTTCCCGCCTCGATCCGGTCATGAAATCGTCGTGCCATATCGCTTATTTTTGTCCGTTCACTTTTTCAGCACTGCTCGCTCGGCCGTATCAATCCAGATATGGGCGCGCCTTACCGCCGGTGTGGCTCGGACCGCCTTGAAAACAGCCAACTGGCCGGCGGCGACATCACCATTATACGTGAGACGGTGCGCTAGTGAAAATTGTTCGCTTCACTGCGGCGTATGACTTAGCGTGCGTTCGACAATTATTATGACGCAAGACGATCTCCCGAAACCATCCTCCGGCGAGACAGTCGCAAGGGAGGAAGGCCCTTCAATCGTGCAGGATGAAAATGATTTCGCGTACAGTAGAATCCTCGTCCCGATTGATTTTTCTGAGCATTCCAAAAAAACCGTTTCGTATGCGACAAGGATTGCCACTAGATACAATTCGACTATTTACCTGCTGCACGTCTTTCAGATACCCGACTATGTCGTCACTCCTTATGCTCACCGGAAGCAGGCCTCCGCCGAGGTCCAGTCGCATGTGGATGAAGCCGAGCAAGATGCGCGGGAAAACCTTGAAGCGTTCGCACAAGAGCTGTCAAAGAGCGGAATTACCGTCCAGCCTTACCTGCGTGTGGGATATCCGTTCGATGAGATTGTGCTGATGGCAAAACATTTCGATGTTGACCTGATCATCATTGGATCGCACGGTCGAGGGGCAATTTCACGGTTGCTTGTCGGCAGCACGGCGGAGCGCGTTGTGGAACATGCGCTGTGCCCGGTCCTTGTCGTGAAGGAACCCCGTCCCGGAGGGAGATCGGAATAAAGCGGTTTTCTGTGGCCTCTCCTTGTTTGAGATGGATCATAGACTTTTATGAGAGACAGCGTTTCCTCCTGGCTATCGCAATCGCATGCTTCTTATGAGCTCTATCCGTGCCATTCGGTAATTATGAAGATCACTGTCGCAGTATTGGTCCTTGCTTGTTTCACGACGTTGGACACAGTTTCCTTTGCACAAATGAACGATAAAAAATCCCCGCAGAAACTGGAATCGGCTGTTTTTGGTGGCGGCTGTTTCTGGTGTCTTGACGCTCAATTTAAGCTGATCAACGGAGTTAAGTCCGTGCTTTCGGGGTACGCAGGAGGCACCACCAACAACCCGACCTATGAGCAGGTGTGTAGCGAAACAACCGGACATGCTGAAGTCATTCAGGTCGAATTCGATCCTACTGTGGTCAGCTACGAGGAACTGCTTGGGAAATTCTTTCGCGCTCATGACCCTACGACCCTTGATAGACAAGGGCCGGACGTTGGAACTTCCTACCGGTCTATCATCCTGTACAAAGATGAGAATCAGAAGGCGATCGCTGAAAAAGTGAAAGCTGAAGCGCAAAAGCTGTGGCCTGATCCAATTGTGACCGAAATCGCGCCTCTGCGCACTTTCTACAAGGCGGAAGACTATCATCAGGATTATTTCGCGAAAAATCCGGACCAGGGGTATTGCCGAGTGGTTGTCGCTCCGAAGGTCAAAAAATTCGAGAAACTGCTGCACGAACAGAAGCAGTAACGCCTGGACATCTCACGAGCGAAAACGCTCGCTCGACTTCCAGACTGTAGACGACGCACGCAGAACGACTATCCTATTGGACATGAAATTTCTGTTCACAGCGCTGCTTCTGCTGGCTGGCTTGGCCACGGTTGTCAAAGCGGTTTCGAATCAACGGAGCAATGGCAAGCTCAATATCGGGGATCGGATCCCTGTCGTGACGGCTGAAGATCAAGATCAAAACTTGGTTAATCTGGCGCAAGCTGGCAGTATCGGCTACACCTTGGTCTACTTTTATCCGAAGGCAATGACCCCGGGATGCACAGCTCAAGCTTGCAGCCTGCGCGACGCCTATGCTGACCTTCAGGCGAAAGGTGTGAAGATTTTCGGTGTCAGCCTCGATACAGTGGATTCACAGAAGAAATTTCAGCAAAAGGAACATCTCCCGTTTGTGTTACTATCCGATCGAGACAAGAAAGTTACCTCGGCATTCGGCGTACCGCTGATCTTGAATAGCCTCGCGACACGTCAGGCCTATTTGTTCAAGGACGGAAAATTAGTCTGGATGGATACCCATGCATCGACCGATAAACAGGCGCGCGATGTGTTAGATGTTTTGGCGCAAGAACCTTAGCCTGTTGTAAAGGTGGCTTGGAAGGCGGCTCGGGCAAAAAAAATGAATTAGAAAGGGTATTTGCTCTTTTTTTAGGGTTTGCACTTCTTCTGACTTACTGCGTCAGCACCACAATAGAGCTGGGCGCGACGAGGTATTTCGAGCCAATCACCCTAACTTCACTTCCAGGCGCCAGGATATCTTGCGGAGACTCGCAGCTCGTGTCCACTACACGATTCCAGGGCTTTTGCAGACCGTCAAAGATGGTGAAACTAAGCGGCTCAGTGTACGCATTGATCATGACGTAGAGGTCCTCGTCTTGTTGTGATTTGCCGCTCAGATAGTATGCCAAGCTCCGGGAGTGATAAGACAGATCGGTGGTCGGTCCCACACCGCGCCAGCGAATATCTTCGCGCCAAAATCTGCTTCGACAAATGGTGGGATGCGCTTTGCGAAAGGAGATCATCAGCTTGAAAAAACGGAAAACATCGGCATTCTTCCGAAGCCGATTCCAGTTCAACCAGGTTGTCTCGTTGTCTTGGTTGTATGGATTGTTATTGCCTGCCTGAGTGTGCAGAAATTCGTCACCGGCCGCGAACATTGGTATTCCATTGGAGAGCATCAGCAGGCAGAAGAAATTTTTCGCCTGGCGTTTGCGCAGGCCAACGACCTCAGCTTCAACTCCATCGTCCCCTTCAAATCCGCAATTCCAGCTATAGTCGTCTGCGGGTCCGTCCGTGTTTTGGTGACCGTTTGCGTGGTTTCTCCGCTCATTGTAGGAGACCAGGTCGTAGAGCGTCATCCCGTCGTGTGAAATGATGTAATTGATGCTGTAGAATGGTCGGCGCGCTTCTTCGATGCGGTCCGGGAAAAGATCGTCACTGCCGTACAATCGTCGCATCACGGGCGGTACGAAGCCCTGATCTCCGCGGACGAAACGGCGGATATCATCTCGGAATTTTCCGTTCCATTGGTGCCAGAACATGCCTGGGAAACTGGTGCCCAGTTGATAAGCGCCGCCGGCATCCCAGGGCTCAGCGATCAGGCGGGCCTTGCTTAATACCGGATCGGTACGGATCGCAGAGAGCAACGGTGGATCATTCCAATCGATTGAGCCATCCTCGGATCGAGTCAGGATGGAAGCCAGATCGAACCGAAAGCCGTCCACGTGCATTTCAGTCACCCAATAGCGCAGACTATCTAATATGAGGTTACGAATGAATGGATCGGCGCAATTCAGAGTGTTGCCGGTGCCGGAGAAATTGGCATACGGCCGTGCGGGATCCTGCGTCATCAGGTAGAAGCTTGCGTTGTCGATCCCTTTGAAGGAATAGGTCGGTCCGGTGTGGTCCGACTCCGAGGTGTGGTTGTAGACCACGTCCAGAATAACTTCGATGCCGGCCTGGTGGAGGGCTGCAACCATCTCCTTGAACTCGGCATTGGCGTCCTCGGGCCTGGACGCATAGGTGAGGTGAGGGGAAAAAAAATTCAGGGTCATATAGCCCCAGTAATTACCGTGCTGAGGATCGAATTGATGGACCGGCATCAACTCGACAATGGTGACGCCTAATTCCTTCAGGTAAGGAATCTTTTCGATCAGACCGGCGTACGTCCCGCGAACTGGTGCCACGATGCCGCTCGAGTGGCTCGCGGTAAATCCCCTGACGTGAATTTCATAGATAATGGCGTCAGAAAAATGCAGCGGAGATTTGTCTTTGCTCCAATCAAAACTCGGCTTGTGAAAACGGAAAATTCCGAGAGGCGCCCGACCGGCGTTTGGTCCGGGCCGCATTGCAGCCTCGCGACTAAACGCGGGAGGAAAGTAAACACCTTTTGCGTAGGGGTCGAGTAACGTTTTCTCTGGATCGAAAGCGTTTCTGGGACCCGCGCCATTGTCCTTTGGGCCATCTACGCAATAGGCATAATGACTGGCGCCGCGAAGATCGTGCTCTTTCAACCTGCAATGCCAAACTCGCTTTGTCTTATGCCTCAAGGGCTCGAGCGCAACTTCAACCACTGGTGTTGCATGGTTCTCCTCATTGAAAAGAAGGAGCGTTACCTTCGTTGCATTCTTGGAGTAAAGCGCAAAGTTGTAGGCCTTTTCTTCGGGTACGTAAGTTACTCCCAGTGGCATGGGAGAGCCTTCAAGTGAAGGCCAGTTAACGATTTTCGGTTCCCATTGGCCCTTGTTCATGCCTGGTTTTGCAAGGTTATGACGTTTAACGTGAGACAGGCACTCGGTCAATTGTACAGTGATCGCGCTTTTGACCAGAATAGGTTCGCAGTATCATTGATTATCACTCCTATGGAAAACGCTAACTTCCGATCCGCGCGTCCCTCCGATTTGCGGGTCCTACGTTCGCAAATGAGTCAGGGAGCTTGGTACCGGCTCTCAAGACTGCTGGAGTTCTCCTGTACAAAACCCGAATGGATCATGCTCGAATTCCAAGATGGAGCTCTCGTGGCCGCGCTGGCTCTCGTCGCCCCCAGTGAGTTCAATCTGCCACTGGAAATTATGCGAGTGCACGGCGGACCGGAAGGGGCAATCGGCGCACTTCCACTGTTCCAACTGGCGATCAAGAAGGCCAAATGCTTGGGAGCTCGCGAACTTTATTGTACCATACCTGAAGATTCCGCCGATGCGCCTATCATTTCTGCGGCGCGATTTCGCCAGTGGCGAGAGGTAGTGCGATTCGAATCCGCAGGTCCCATAGACCCGGCAGTGCGGGGTTATCGATCTGCCGAGGTCAATAATTTTAAGCGAGCCGATATAATTGCGCTCATCGAAAAGACATCAGAGGATTCTTGCGACTCACAAATAGAACATTATCGCCGAAGCCTCGGCGCGGTGGCGGACGCGGAACTGACCTTGCGAATGATGGAGTCTATCAGGTGCGACCCACGCTGGTGGCGAGTCGCCGTTGACGCAGACGGACAAACCCTAGGAATTATCCTCCCGGTAGTTGCCTTTGCAGAATTGACCGTTGGTTTTATCGGAGTCATTCCCCAATATCGTGGACGGAAGATCGCTTCGTTCCTGCTTGCGGAGGCCTGGTCGTTTACAAAAGGTCTCGGGCACTCAACCCTCACCGCGGAAGCAGACCAACGAAGTGTCTCGATGCATCGCGCGCTGACGAAAAGTCAATTCAGCCGCCGATCTCAGAGACAAGAATGGAGACTGGAGCTGGAATAGGTTCAGGAGTTCGGCGCGGAGTGGGCGCGCTCCTTCTCGATGCTGGGACGCAACGTGTCTATAGCGAAAGCGTATTCCATGGCGGTTTCTTTGAGCCGTTCGAATCGACCACTCTCGCCGCCATGACCCGCGCCCATGTACGTTTTCAACAGCAGGATACGATTTTGATGCTTCAGCGTCCGTTGCTTCGCCACCCATTTTGCAGGCTCCCAATAACTAACGCGCGGATCGTTTAATCCGGCTGTTACCAACAAATTCGGATATTGTTTTTCCTGGACATTATCGTAGGGCGAGTAGGAGGCCATGTAATCAAAAAGCTTTGAATCCTGCGGGTTTCCCCATTCCTCGTACTCCGTCACCGTGAGTGGAAGGGAAGGGTCCGACATCGTGTCGAGCAAATCGACGAATGGGACGAGGGCGATGACAGTCTTGAACAGGTCTGGACGCATGTTCATCACCGCGCCCATTAATAGGCCGCCTGCGCTCCCTCCGAGGATTGCCACCCTTTTCGAATCCGCGTAGCGTTGATCGATCAAATATTGAGCACAGCAGATGAAGTCCGAAAATGTATTCTTCTTATTTAGCAGCTTTCCCTCTTCGTACCATCTCCGGCCTAACTCTCCGCCGCCACGAATGTGTGCAATGGCGAAAACGAACCCTCGATCAAGCAAGCTGATCGTATTCGAGTCGAAATCCGCATCTGAGCATACCCCATAGGCGCCATAACCGGACAGCAATATGGGTGCAGTGCCATTTTTTTTGAAGCCTTTCTTGTAGACCAGCGAAATCGGGATTTCGACGCCCTCGCCCGCTTTGGCAAAGATACGTTCTGATTCATAGTCGCTCTTTTGGTATCCGCCTAAGACACTCTTTTCTTTCCGAAGTTCCTTTTGGCGAGAAACCATATCGTAGTCAATGACTGAATCCGGAGTGGTGAACGAACTGTAATCGAGCCTGACAATATTCGTGTCGAATACCGGATTGCGATCGAGTGAGACCTCGTAAGCCGGCTCATCGAAGTTGATTTGGTGGGATTCTCCCGATTTGAGATCATAGATCCGGATCGCCGGAAGCCCTTTCAGCCGCTCCGAGATGGCCAAATAATTCTCGAAAGCGTCTACACTATCGATCTTCACCTCTGGATCGTAAGGAATGAATTCCTTCCAGTTTTCCTTCCCCGGTGAACATACCGGAGCCTCGACTATTTTAAAGTTCTTTGCGTTTTCATTTGTGACGATAAAGAAACGATCGCGGTGATTCTCTACGTAATAGAGCACTTCATTTTCGCGCGGGCGGATAAGCCTCAACTTTTGGTCAGGGCGCTCCGCGTCGAGGAAACGCACTTCGCTGGAGAGTTCACTTTCGACCGAAACGAAAATCAGTTTTTCATCGCGCGATTTGGAAATTTCGAGAAAGAAGCGGTCGTCTTTCTCCTCATAAACCGTCGCATCTTGGGGGACGGTTGTTCCCAAAACATGTTTGAGAGCTTTGTATGGCCGATGGGCCTCGTCGAGCTGGCCGTAGAAAAAGGTTTTGTTGTCATTAGCCCACGCGAAGGAGGAGCTGCAGTTTTCGATGCGATCCGGCAGCAGCACGCCTGACTCAAGTGATTTGATTCGGAGGACGTAGTCCTCGCTGCCGTTGAGGTCCGTGGAGTAAGCCAGAAGCTTATGATCACGGCTAACGCTTAACATTCCGATCCGAAAATAATTCTGGCCTTTGGCCAACTCATTCTCGTCGAGGAGCACCTCTTCTTTGGCGTCAAGGCTGCCCCTTTTGCGGCAAAAGATTCCGTACTGTTTTCCTGCCTCTGTCCTGGAATAATAGTAATAATCGCCAATTTTGTCGGGAACCGAAACGTCGCTTTCCTTAATTCGTCCACGCATTTCGTGGTAAAGTGTTTCCTGCAGTTTGCCGAGAGGCTGCAACGCGCTCTCGGTGTAGCGATTTTCGGCTTGCAGATATTTTAGGACCTCGGGGTTATCCTTCTGTCTGAGCCAGAAGAAGGGATCGTTCCTGGTGTGGCCCGCCTCAGTAATTTCATGTGGTTTTTCGGGTGCATGAGGGGGATTGGCGCCGGCAAAAACAAAAGTCGAAACTATAATTGAGCCGGCGACAACTGAACGACGGAGAAACATAAGATAGCAGTCCTCCAATGCCTTGCGCAAAAAATCAAGCACCACACGAAATTCTGCCGGATTGGCTGCACTGCCGAAGAAGGGGAGGTATGGTTGAACAGGCGAGAAATGAATTGTGCCCCTTCCTTTCCGGCCGCGCTGGTCGCTGCTGGATTGACGCTGGGGGAGGCCAGCGACCCGGATTCCCTGCCCGCATCTGTGCGTCGCCCGGTGCTGGCCGTCAGCAGCTGTTTGGCGGCGCCGACACTTTCAACCGGCATGATTTCCGGATGAAAGGTTTCGTTTGACGCTCGAGGTTACGTGGGTATAGCCTTCCCACCGCTAAAGCCAGGTGAGGTGGCTGAGTGGTCGAAAGCGGCGCTTTGCTAAAGCGTTGTACCTCTAAAGGGTACCGAGGGTTCGAATCCCTCCCTCACCGTTATTTAAGGCGTTTCAGGCTCAACTTATAAGAGAGCTTTTTCCCAGAGACGAAGATTAGCGAAGTAAACGAATACCCTAACGATTTTGCAGGACTTGACGCCCACGAGTCGCGTTTTTCTCCCATTATTATTGTTGACTGGAGGTTTCAGATACAAGCCAATGATGTCTGCAGGCTTACAGTCGAGGCCAGCGCTCTGCCGGCCTGAAAAAAATTTTCCTACAAACAAGAGAACCGGAATATTCACTAACGCCTTCGGCGCAACTTTCCGGCTAAACAACGGTTTATTCGAATATGCAGCCACACAGCCGCTCCAAATCGCATGTGATCGCGATTTTCGCTGCATCGTTGTTTTCCTGGAGCATATTGGCAGTGGCGCCGAAGTCTTTGGCACAAGGAGTTGTTGTAAGGATTGCTCCTCCGCCGGTCAGGGTTGAGACGGCCCCCCCGCCTCCGGGTCACTATTACGTTTGGGATCCGGGTCACTGGAAATGGGACGGACGGCGCTACGTCTGGGTTCCAGGCCATTACATTCACAATCCGCACCACTACGTGAAGTGGATTCCTGGCCACTGGGTTGAGCGTCACGGTGGGTGGTACTGGGTTGAGGGTCACTGGCGGTCTTAGTGTTACGCACCGGCTTGCGTGCCCTTAGCGTCTGGTCCTCGACGAACCGCCCCAGTGAACCCGGGCTTTGCCAAAGACCCTGTCAGGTCCTGGTGTACCGTTGCCGCAACCTCGCCCTACCGGGCGTTTTCGGCTTCAGCGATTGCGCACTCTCATTTCCGAGTTTAGTTTAAACAAATTTGGATTGAAGAGGACGCACCGATAAATAGTTGGCGTGACCGTCTCGTGTACACTAACATCGGAAAGCGGCTCAAAAGCTCATTTCACCCAAACCTGATTTGTCCGCCACCAACTTGGCTTACTTACTTTGTTAAGTATCCCATCCTTGCGAGGTGCTCAACGCTTTGTTTGGCCCAACTGAGCTCTAGCTCCATCGTACTGAGTAGACTATCCTGGAAAGGCGGCCATTGCTCAACTATCACGTTAGCTTGACGATCGGCCGCCACCAAAGCGTCAAAAATCTTCTGGAGCGGCAGCATGCCTTGGCCAGTCGGTTTGCCTCGGAACGCAAAACCCATCAAAAACTCTAGCCTTTCAACCGCAAACTCCTTTAGGTGAACGCTGATCGTGAAGGG
>JAFAQT010000201.1 GCA_019246215.1 Verrucomicrobiota bacterium | reverse complement strand
ATCGGGTGCATTTGCCCAGTTCGCCGTTGAGTCGCGCACAGCGCGCGTGGAGCAACATCTGCGCGCCGCGTCGGGGTCCAGCGCACATTATTCAATGACTCTGCCGACTTCAGTGGTCATTACCGGAATCGACAGCCAGCAGCTTCTCGATCAAGCGCTCGAAGCTGCTCGCACGTTCAAACCGATGACGAAAGAGGAGATCGCCGCTCTGCTGGGCCGAACGCGGGAAGCAGCGGCAAAAGGTCAAGATGAGCTCTACAAGATGAGTCAACACTTTGACCGCACAGCCAAGAACCCGCAGTGGCTCGGCTAACACGGCTACCCGAAACGGCCTGAGATATAATCCTCTGTTTCTTTTTGCTTTGGGCTACTGAAGATTTTCTCGGTTCGATCAATTTCGATCAATCTGCCAAGATAAAAGAATGCCGTAAAGTCCGAGCAGCGAGTCGCCTGCTGCATGTTGTGCGTCACGATAACGATCGTAAATCGGCTTTTCAGCAAATCAATGAGCTCTTCAATCTTTGCCGTGGCGATCGGGTCGAGTGCTGAACAAGGCTCATCCATCAATAGGATCTCGCGTGCCCCTGCGATGGCCCGGGCGATACATAGACGCTGCTGTTGCCCTCCGGAAAGGCCAAGCGCGCTCTTGTGCAGTCGATCTTTGACTTCGTCCCAGAGCGCCGCACGTGCCAGGCTCGCCTCGACGGCATCATCAATGGTGCGCTTGTTACGGACCCCTGCAATCCTAAGTCCGTAAGCTATATTCTCGTAAATCGATTTTGGAAATGGATTGGACTTCTGGAAAACCATCCCCACTCGCTTGCGCAGTTCGGTTACGTCCACGTCCGACGCATTGATGTTAACGCCGTCGATCCGAATCTCACCTGCTGTGACCTTGGCCTGATCGATCAGATCGTTCATCCGATTGAAACAACGCAGCAGGGTCGACTTTCCGCAGCCGGAGGGTCCGATGAACGCGGTTACCTTTTTTTCTGGAATTTGGAGAGTGACGTCCTGCAGTGCTTTCGAGGCCCGATAGCAAAAGTCTACCCGATCGACTTCTAAGATCGGCGCGGTTCCGCTCGAGCTGGTTGCGGGATTGTAAGCGGCACCTCGAGTGGCCCCGGATCTTTCAATCGGGAGGTTCAGGGCATTTCTGATTTCTTTCATAGAAAAGCAACGATCTATTAAACACTGATCGCGGCCACCGCGAGAATGCGAATGTCACAATTTCGAAACAAACCGTTGATTGCGTTCTGCAGGGCGCTGCGTATCCTCACCGCATTCTATGGCTCTGGGCGGCAAGCATTCCTTACCCGGTTTTGATCAGTCGCTGGAGGATCTTCGGACCGACATCCTCCTGATGGCAGCGCTGGTGCGTCGCAGTCTTAGCAATGCCAAAAAAGGGTTCGTTGAGCGAGACGACGACTATTGCTCGGCCGTCATTGCCGATGACGAAGAGGTGGATCTTCTGGAGAAACAAGTGGATCGAGGAGGAACCAACATTCTGATCCGCTTTCAGCCGCTGGCCTTGGATTTCCGCACGGTGCTGGCTAGCATTAAGCTGAGCTCGCACTTGGAGAATATCTCTGATCAGGCCGGGATCATTGCCCGGCGCACCCGCGCGTTGATCCATGAAAAGGCCTTGGAAGAGGATGAGGGACTGGCTTCCATATTCGAGCGAATAGACGAGTCCCTTTCCGAAGCCTTGGAGGCATTCTCCGCATTTGATAACACTCGAGCAGAGAAGCTTCGTCAGCAGATGGAGCCGATTGCTCAAAGCGCGCGAGATCTACTGGAAACATTCAGTGACGCGGTGGGCAAGAATCCGCAACGTTCCGCGTTTTACGTGAGTCTCATTATTATGGCGCGATCTCTGGAGCAAATTGCTTATCTGATTGGGAGCATCACGGAAGACATCATTTACGTCGCCGAGGCAGAGGATATTCGCCATTCAAAAAACCGTCTTGTCGTTTAGAAAAACAGTAGAGCGTTCTTGAGCTTTTTCGCTAGGAACTCTGTGCCTCCCTCAATTCGCGAGATCCGCCACCCGGAGCGAATTTGGCGTGAAGGCTACAATCCGGCGCTTCGCCCCAAGAAGAGCTAATTATCCAGCCTGAGCGAGCTTACGGAGTTGGAAGCCGGCCTTTTTGATCAGCACCGGTAGGTTTCTGACCGTATCGCGATCTTTTTCTCTCTCCTGTTCCGGCAGCTGATTCCAAGGAACGAGGAGGTGATGATGCTTCCGAGAAGAGTCTTTCGAGCTTCCATAGATCCACCCGTTCCGAGTTCGCTCATTCATCCAACGCTCATGCTCACGTCTAGCGAGATCCTCGATCTCGCGTTCGGTGAACTGCAGCTTGACGGGGTCCAAGCCATGACTTGGCGCGAGCTCATAGCCAAGCAGATTCAATTTATTTGGGATGTCAGCAGCTTGAGCGCGATTAGCATCTTTCAAGTCTTCCGACAATTCCTCCCAGGGTCGCAGGGAATGATTGGCCGCTGAAGTTTCACCTTTGGCTTGAGCCTTTGCGCAGTACATCTCATGTATCGCTTTTGCCAGTTCTTCGATATCCATAGACAGTTTGGGGATCACGCGGTAAATGCGATGTTGCCCAGGGAAACCTTTTGCTAGGTTCATGCTGCCAGCGTACTCGCATTGGAATCCTGGTCCCTCGGCAACTGCATCGTCAGCCTTACGCCGCTGAATCTCCGACCCTAGTTCGGCCATCGCCGCAAACTCTTCGCTTGCATAGACCTCACCCGCTCTGGTCACTGGCTCAATTCGCGCAGCGCGACTGACGTGAGCACCGGTGAAACCTAACTGGCGAACGATCGGATTATAATGCAGGAAGACCGGGCCGCTATGCAATCCGATCCGGATGTTCAGTGGTACTTTTATTTTTTTGCCGTCACTCGCGGATGTCTGCTCGTAATAGAGACCACGGCTTTTCCAATTCTCTTCTCCGTCCCTGATCAATTTTATCAGTTCGATGGCAAAGCGACCTGCATCATGGGCAAAATCGAAGACGGCGTACACGGCGTCTCCCCACGTATTGATGCTCAACGGTGCATATCTACTGGAGGCGAGCAGTTGGGATATTTGCTCGAGAAATATTCCGACGAATTCAGGGATGACCTTCTCAGTCAGTTTACTGTATCCAACGATGTCTGCGAATAACAGGCTCTTCACTTCTTGATGGAAAGTCCCTCGCTCACTGCGGCTCTTCGTTGACAGCAGGTCATTGGGCCGGCTGCGCGCCGTAGGCAGCGGAACAATGATCGGCTCCTGTTTCAGCTCATGCCTCCAGAGATTAACGAATGATTCCGTTCCACCCGCTCCGGCACCAGGGTGCTTATCCCAGAGCACCATCGGTTGAACATCCAATCGCGATGCCCGAGCTGTTTGGAGAGCGAGACCAGCAGTGACTTCAAGCGCAAATTGCCAGCTGACATCGCTCCCGGGCTCGTACAGTTGGCCGGTTTCTCGGACCGTTGCTGCGTCTCGAATAGCCAAATCGAAGAGAGGTCCCCAGATTTCAGAGCCATTCGATGGTTCGAATCGACAAACGCTTGTCTGGCGGAACTCTTCCTGTGACCAAGGGAGGACCACATGAACAACTCCTCCACGCTCCCGGAGTGCTTCAATGAAAAGGAGATCGGCTCCGGCGGCTGCGCTCAAGAGTCCTACGCGCACATCTGCCTCCTCGAGTTGAGTGCGGAGTCGCTCACGGACCGGGTCAATCAGTTCGAGCGGGAAACGACCTTGTTGTCCGGGTGGATCGGGCAGGTGACCCGCGAAAACAACCAGCTGGAGCGGTGGGAATGCGGGTTTGAAGAAGTTGCGCGGTTGACCAAGCGCTTCGGCCAGAAATTGAGAATGGTAGCGAGCGCCTGCTAGCTCTGCAATTGTAACATTATGGAGCTCCTGCAGTTGCTGATATGCGGCAAAGGCGGTGTCTAATTCCCCTAGGATGATGCATGCTACGGCCCGAGCATGCGTTGTGCTCACTCGTGGACCTTCGTCTCGTTCTAAAACCTGAGCCAACACCATGGCCTGTCTGGCGCCGTCTTCCGCTCGATGTCGCAGATTTGAACCGGGTTCGCTCAGAATGAGTGACATCGCTGCGGCACGCAGGAGCGCCTTGATCGGGTATGGATGAATCTGGAGGGCAAGTTCGTAGAAACGTAATGCCTCCTGCCCCGTCTCTCGTCTCGCGGCCCGTGCGGGCGCATACACTGACTCTTCGCGGAGGATATCACCGAGCTGGAGCAAAATGTCGCCCTTCAGCCCTTTCCCAAGCACTGGCCGGAAATCGTTCTCGATGCACGGCTCCAACTGTTTTCTTGCATCACGAGTGAAGCCCAAGTGAGTAAGGGCTGCGGCATAATTCATGCGAACTTTGACAAGGTTGGTCCGACCGTATTCGTCAAGTTCGTCCCAAAGCCGAAGCGCTTCTCGGGCCGCATCACAGACCAGTAAAAATTCCTCCTTTTCTAAGGCCCGCTTCGTGAAATGGTAAGGCAAAGAGTTGTCACTGCGCAGCCAATCGATCTGTCGCGCCTCCGTTGTTTCCAGGTTACTGGATTTGCTTTGGGTTGGGTCGGGTATGGGCCGACGTTGCGCCCAAACGCCATGCAAATCCCGGATGGCCACCTCCTCAGATCTCAGGGCCGTTTCGATGTCATTAATTGTGCTAAACGTCATAGACTAGCGGAGGCGTTTGGTCTTCCTGCCTGGTTTCGCTACTTTGTTTCTTCTTCATCGCCGGACCGATTTCCAGGCGAAAATTTAAACGTATTACGTATTAAATCTGACCTCAATGGCTCGTTGTAATCCATTTCAAGTCAGATGAAACGCGGAGCAACTAGTGTCCTGTCCCCTAAATAAGAGGTATATTGCCGGAGGTCGGTTGGCTGTTTTTCAAGGCGCGAGCGAAGCGCCCATATCTGAACTGATCCGGGCCGAGCGAGCAACGCCCCAAAATCGCCAATGCTCCGGCAGCACCGCTAAACCAGCCTCGCTAGTGTTTGAAATGGCGTATTCCGGTAAAAACCATCGCCAACTCGCGTTCATCCGCCGCGGCGATGACCTCGGGGTCGCGGATGGAACCGCCGGGTTGGATAACAGCGGTGGCACCGGCTTCCGACGCCGCAATAATACTATCCGCGAAAGGAAAAAATGCGTCGCTGCAAACGGCGCTTCCTTTCAGCGACAGCCCTGCCTCGTTTGCCTTCCAGATCGCGATTCGTGAGGAATCAACCCGAGCCATCTGACCCGCACCAATCCCAAGCGTTCGATCCCGAGACGCGTAGACGATGGCATTCGATTTAACATGTTTTACTACGCGCCAGCCGAAAAGCATTGCCTTCATCTCATCCGCGGCGGGTGGTCTGGCCGAGACCACGTGTCGTTCAGGCTCTTTCAACTCAGTATCATCCCTCTGCTGTACGAGCAGCCCGCCGATAACCGATCGGAGCGCAAGTTCATTCCTTTTTTGGTCCGGCCTGCCAATCATTTTCATCAGCCGAAGATTCTTTTTCTTTTGCAGCCAAGCCCGGGCTTCCGGCTCGAAGTCCGGAGCAATAATGACTTCACTGAAAATCTCCGAAATAGCGCGTGCCAGTGATTCCGTGAGAGGCCTGTTGCAAATAATCACGCCGCCAAATGGCGCCTGCTTATCCGTGGCGAATGCCTTCATCCACGCTTCACGGAGGTCTGGGTCAGAACCGACTCCGCACGGATTTGTGTGTTTCAGGATGGCTACCGTCGATTCCGAAAATTCCCCGATCAGCCCAGCGGCCGCGTCGATGTCGAGGATGTTGTTATAAGACAACTCCTTCCCATGCAGTTTCTGAAAATAATCTTCAAATTGACCGTACAAATTTGCCGATTGGTGCGGGTTCTCTCCGTACCGAAGCCGAATTTCCAGAGGTAGAGAAAGCGTAAAATTTACGCTGCTGCTTTTTTCGCGGCCCAAAAAATCAGCGATCGCCTGATCGTAGCTCGCTGTGGTTAGAAATGCTTTGATGGCGAGTTGCTCGCGCGTTGCCAGTGTAGTCTCGCCCTGATGGTTTGCGATCTCTTCCAATATCCTTGGATAGTCGGACGGATCGGACGCAACCGTAACAGATCGATAATTTTTTGCTGCACTTCGCAACATGGAAGGTCCTCCGATATCAATCTGTTCGATGGCCTCTTCGAGAAGTACACCCGGTTGAGCGATCGTGCGCTCAAATGGATACAGGTTAACGACGACAAGATCGATTGGTTCGATATAGTTCTCTGCCGCCTCTTGCTGATGGTCCGGCCTATCTCGCAGGTAGAGCAACCCACCATGCACCCTGGGGTGGAGAGTTTTAACTCTCCCGCTCAGGATCTCAGGGAACCCGGTGAACTTTTCGATATCAAGATGGGGGATCGACTCCTTCCTCAGTAGTGTCGCCGTGCCGCCGGTCGACACGATTTCAATACCGATCTCGCTGAGCCGACGGGCAAACGGCACAATGCCCGTCTTATCCGAAACAGAAATAAGGGCGCGATTGATCTTCATCATGAAAGCCGAAAGAATAACAGGTTCTCCTTGCGCGTCTATCGTTTGGCCCCGGTCATTTCTACTTTGCCGCCTGCGCGGAGGTGCAAATTCTGAGAAAATACCGCTTGCACTATACTAACTGGTCAACTAAACTGCACTCGTGAAGCGGGAGAGCGATACCAAACAGAAACTTCTCAGTACCGCCGTTTCCCTGATCTGGGAGAGTAGTTACGGGTCGATCAGTGTCGATGACATCTGCAATCAGGCCGGCGTGAACAAAGGAAGCTTCTATTACGCTTTTAAATCGAAGTCCGATCTCGCCGTCGCTGCCTTTGAAGATCACTGGAACAAAAAACGCGGCGCCATGGACGAGATTTTTTCCTCTCAAGTGCCCCCGCTTGAACGCGTGGAAAAATACTGTGATCGCATCGTTCAGGATCAATTGGACAAGTTCCAGCTGTTTGGGAAGCTTTGTGGGTGTCCTTTCGCGTCGGTAGGCTCCGAGTTGAGCACCCAGGACGAACAAATTCGAAAAAAGGCTCATGAATTGTCCGAGCGCACCATGAAATACTTGGCCTGTGCGTTACGAGATGCTGCGGCCGAAGGCATCCTGGACATCAAGGACTCGGTTGAACTTGCACGCCAGGTATTCTGCTACGCCGGCGGATTGATCATGCAGGCCAAAATCGAAAACAATCCGGAACTTTTGAAATGTCTGAAAAAAGGCGTTTTCCGGCTCGTTGGGGTGAACCCGAGCAGAACTGCCATTTGAGGCAGTAACCGGGAAAAATTTTTTTGAACCAGCAGTTAACTAACCGGTCAGATAATCTTGTTCTCTATGAGCAGCAAAAAGATTCCCCCGAAGAATGAGTTGAATTCAGTGCGGCGCGAATGTTCCGCCGCCAGCGTCTCTGAAAGAATCTTTGAACGAACCTTGAACTTCGCTGAAATCGCGCAGTTATGCGAGAAATGTGCCCTTTGGGATATCGGAAAAAACGCAGACAAAACTTTAAAGCGGCCGCTTACTTTCGTAATTCCGGCTACGCAGCTCTTTGCCTCAGTTTCGCGCAGAGTGGAGTAATAGTCGCCGAAGAAGCTCGGGAGTTCCAGCTCCCGGGCCTGTCCCCCCAGGTTTAAGCGATTCCGCACCGTGAAGGGGAACCAAATGCTAGCCTAGGGCTGAGGGCTTACCCTGGTAGTGCGTTTAAACGCGCCTGTCCTCAAAGAGCCACCAGCATGTGGAGTTGAAATGGTCGGACGAGTCTATCTGAATGTGAACACCTCAGACTCACCGCTGGCGTGCCCGACGACCGCGTCCGTTGCTATTCCGATGAACAGCCCGTGTTCCACAACTCCGGGGATCTGTTTCAGGTTTGCCCCGAGACTTTCTGGTTCAGGAATCTTTTCCAGATGACAATCGAGAAGATAGTGGCCACTGTCAGTAATGAGGGGCTTTTCCAAGCCGCCACGCATGTCGATTTTTGGGTCTCCTAAGCCGTTTTCCTTAAACAGTGCTCGCAGATGTCGCTCGGTGCTTCGCCAGGCGAACGGGATTACCTCGACTGGAAGCGGGAATCGCCCAAGGCCCTCGACCAATTTAGATTCGTCCACGATGCAGACCATTTTTTTTGAAGCGCAGGCGACAATCTTTTCCCAGAGCAGATTTGCGCCGCCACCTTTGATCATTTGGCCTTTGCCATCGATCTCGTCAGCGCCGTCGATAGTCAGATCCAGTTGGTCGACATCATTCAGGTCTGCCAGCGCCACGCCGACCTCCGTGGCAAGCTGACCGGTCGATTTTGAACTCGGCACTCCAGTGACGCGCAAGCCTTGCGCTACTCGTTCGCCAAGAATCCGTACAAACCATCGAGAAGTCGTTCCTGATCCAAGCCCGATTGTCATTCCGTCCACGAGGAATCTCTCAATTGCCTGGGCGGCTGCGACCCTTTTTGCCTCGTCCTGTGGGGAGGTCGATTGCATAAGCTATTCTAAGGGGATGTTTCTTTGAGCAGATTTTGTCGCGCATTATACTACGACGTCCCATCCAAAGCGAATCACGACTGCTGTGTGCGACCGACAAAATGAGAAGCTAAAACATCCGCATTCCCCGACGCGCCTGGTTCACACCGCTGCGCCAGCCGAAAAGCCGCTTTTCATTTATGACGGGGAATGTGAGTTTTGCATCCGCTGGGTACGACGATCACAGGAGAGCACCCGTCCGAAGGTCGATTTTGCTTCGTTCCAGTCTGTCGGAGAGCGTTTTGCTCACGATGTTCCGATCGAATGCTTCAGGCTCGCCGTTCATCTGATCGAGACCGACGGATCCGTCTATAGAGGCGCAGAAGCAGTGTTTCGGATGCTCAGCTATGGATCTCGAATTGGGAGCGGCTTTGGGCTCTGGTGTTACCAGCAAGTTCCCGGGTTCGCCTCCGCAGCTCGATTTGGGTACCGGCTTGTGGCCGGTCACCGCGAGATCGCCTCCGCTCTTACAAAGACACTTTGGGGAAGGGATGAATACGCTGTTTGCCGTCCTACCTACTACATTGCCCGTACCCTGTTTCTACGTTTGCTCGGATTGGTTTACCTCATCGCATTTTGGTCTTTCTGGAGCCAGGTTGACGGATTGATCGGTCCTGACGGCGTTTTGCCTGTGGCGCCCTGGTTGGCCGAGCTGCGGAATCGGTTCGGGCCGGAAGCGTATCGGTTATTCCCGACGCTCTGCTGGTTCAACGCTGGAACTTCCTTCCTGCATTCGTTGTGCGCAGCCGGAGTCGCACTGAGCCTGATGCTTATGCTGCAAATCGCGCCACTGCTCTGTCTCGTAGTGTTGTGGGCGCTTTATCTTTCCCTGAGCGTAGCTGGTCAGGTCTTTATGAACTTTCAGTGGGATTACCTGCTTTTGGAAGCCGGCTTTTTCAGCATTTTCCTGGCGCCATTCCGACTCATTCCATCCCGACGCTATCAAAGTCCGATTTCTCCCTGGGCCTATTTTCTCCTCCGCTGGCTCTTGTTCCGACTGATGTTTATGTCCGGGTTGGTGAAGCTGACCAGCGGAGACGAATCCTGGTGGAACCTGACTGCACTTCGATATCACTATGAGACTCAGCCGCTGCCCACACCCCTATCGTGGTGGGCACATCAATTTCCCCCCTGGTTTCAAGCATTCTCAACAGTGGTAATGTTCGCCATTGAGCTAGGAGCGCCGTTCCTGCTATTCGCCCCTCGACGAATGCGGGTAACCGGCGTGTTCAGCCTTTTAACGTTGCAGGTCTTGATTGCGCTTACGGGCAATTATTGTTTTTTCAATCTATTGACGGCGGCGCTCTGTCTGCTTTCGTTGGATGATGCCGTCTGGCCGCGTAAGGCCCGCTTGGTGCAGCAGACCAAGAAATTGCGCCGCGGTACTTGGCCGTCCGCGATTTTGGTCCCGCTCGTCGCTGTTGTCTTGACGATAAGCGGTCCTTTGCTCTGGAACGCCTTCCTTCCCGACGCTGACTGGCCGCCGTTGCTGGGCGGATGGTATGCTTATCTGGAACCATTCCGTTCGCTCAATGGTTACGGATTGTTCAGAGTGATGACCAAGACCCGTCCCGAAATCCTTGTCGAGGGAAGCCAGGACGGCGTTACCTGGAAACCGTACGAATTCAAATATAAAGCAGGAGATCCGCAGCGTGCGCCTGCTATCGTTGCTCCTCACCAACCCCGGCTGGATTGGCAAATGTGGTTTGCCGCTCTGGATGATTTCCGGGGAGAGCCATGGTTTATGAATTTTCTGGCGCGGCTGCTTCAAGGTTCTCCCTCCGTTTTAGGATTGATGAAGACCAATCCCTTTCCGGGCTCCCCGCCTCGTTACATCCGGGCGCGACTATTTGAATACCATTTTACGAACCAGCTGGAGAAAAAGCAGACTGGGGCGTGGTGGCGGCAGAAAGAGGAAGGGATCTATTGTCCACCCGTCAGTATACGCAGTGAGGAGTAGTGCCGCCGGAGATCTACAACGAAGGCGAGAAATATGTGAAACCCTAGGTAAGGATTAATAAAACGAGGTTGCGCACTGAAGGTGCGCGCTAATGGCAGTTCTCGCCGTCGTATTGAATGAGTTAGACGGATGTTGGTCGCCATCACGCATTCGGTTTGATCTCCCAGCTGGACCTAAACTAAAATGGTATGTCGTCCGGCTCGGCGTCAAGATCCGGGTCGCGCGGTTCGGGTCGGACAGGAGGAGCAGACGTGCCCGGGGTTCGGCGAGGGGTGGCAGTGGATGCGGAACCTTCGCCTTCCTGCCGGCCGCCCAAAAATTGAAGATTTTCGGCGACTACACGCAATCGGGAGCGTTTCTGGCCCGTCTGTTTATCGTCCCAGCTATCCAATTGCAGACGCCCTTCGACGAAGACCGGGCGCCCTTTTTTTAGATATTGCCCAGCTATTTCGGCTTGCCTGGCCCAAAGCGTCACGTCCACGAATGTGGTCTCTTCCTTTTTTTCACCATCTTCTCCAGAATAGATCCGGTTGACGGCGAGAGCAATTTCTGTAACCGCGGTCCCCTTGGGCGTGTAGCGGACATCAGGGTCGCGAGTCAGATTGCCGATTAGCAGTACTCGGTTAAGATTTGCCATAAGCGACGTCTAAGATTTGGCAGCTTGGAGAGGTGCCCTCACTGGTAGTTTCTGGTAATGCTGCAGAAAAACGACGGGGTCGAGTTTGAATTTGCTGCGCAGTTTCCTGATCAAGGTCGGATCTGCTTCGAAAATGAAGTTGACGTAATACGCGGAGTCGATGTGACGTGGGCTGTAAGCCAGTGGACGTTTATCCATTTTCTGGACTTGCTCGACCGCGGCGCCTTCTTTCGCAAAGTCCGATTCCAGACGTTCAATAACCTCTTTCACGGTGTCTTCCTGGCCGCGGGTGTCCACGGCCAGCAGGCATTCATAACGATTTTTCATAATGTGTCAATGTCAATCTGCTCTGTTGTAAGTGTTCATCGCCGACTCGATTCCACTGCGCGCCACATCTTCGATCGCTTCTGCCGCGCGCTCGATCGCCCTTTCAATGGTTGGCTGTTCCGACTTCTCGAATTTGCCCAAAACATGGTCTGACAAGTGTTCAGCCTCATTGGAAACATCAATCCCGACCCTCAGACGCATGAAAGATTCACCCAGATTCACGATGATTGATTTCAACCCATTGTGGCCACCATCGCTGCCTGACGGCCGTAACCGAATCCGCCCGAGCGGAAGCGCAGCGTCATCCACCACCACCAGGATCTCTTCGGATCGGATTTTGAAATAATCCGCGAATCGGGCAATGACTTCTCCACTCCGGTTCATGTAGGTGAGCGGTTTCATCAACGGGATGTCGCCCCATTTTCCCAGTTCGAAGTTCCAGGCCGAAGACTTTGAAAATGTCACTCCTTTTCTTCCCGCCAGGCAATCGATGACCATGAACCCGACGTTATGCCGCGTGCCGCTATACTGGAGTCCGGGATTTCCCAGACCAGCGACGAGACGCAGATCAGCCATCGAAGATTACGGTTGAGAAGTCTCCGTTTTGGCCTCTCCCTTCTTCTCAGTGATCACTTCCGGGGTCGTCGGGGTTTCTGCTACCTCAACAACCTCTTCGCCAACCCGTGAAGCAACGACGCTTACCACCGTCAGGTCGCCGTCAGTAACGGCGTTAACCCCAGACGGCAGAGGAATATCACGAACGTGTAGCGCCTCTCCGATATTGAGGTTTGTCACATCGACCCGAACGATGTCAGGCAAATCCTGGGGGAAGCACTCGACTTCCAGTGTGCGCAACGAATATTCCAGCAGCCCCCCAAATGTTCTGACTCCCAGGGCATCACCAAAGGCTTCGATTGGCACCTCGGAAATAATCTGCTCAGTCGTGGAAACGGCGAGAAAATCGACATGCAAGAGTTCTCGCCTTAACGGATGGTGCTGAATTTCCTGAATCAGGGTCAATCGGTTGGTGCTTTGGCTGCCATCCGCGATTTCCAGCTCCACCAGAACGTGTTCGCTCGACGCGTGGGCGAGGACATTTGACAATTCACGGGCGTCAACTTGCAGGGGCATTGGCTCTGACTGCGAGCCGTAAACGATTCCCGGAACAAGGCCGTTTTTTTTGAGCTTTTTGATAGGATTTCGACCGATCACGGTCCGCTTTTGCGCTTTCAGCTTAACTTGTTGGGCCATGATTCTTTAGGAGAGTTCTGCGTTGATCTCGAAAAGTGAACTTACCGATTCGTTGGTGTAAATTCGGTGGATGCCCTCCGCGAGGACCTCTGCGATGGAAAGGACAGTGATATTACATTGCGGATCGAGTTTCACCGGCGTGCTGTCAGTGGTGATCAATTCCTGAATTTTTGACATTTTCAGTCTCTCGTGGGCTGTGTCAGTAAAAACAGCGTGTGAAACTCCCGTGTAAATATCTTCGGCGCCATATTTTTTTAAGAGGGTGGCGGCGTTGGTAAGGGTTCCGGCGGTTTCCGTGAGGTCATCCACCATAATGACATTCTTTCCGTCCACGTCGCCAATCACCGTCATCGCTTCTGTTTCGGTTGGACTTATCCGCCGCTTTGCCACGATTGCCAGCGTCGCTCCCAACGCCTCCGCGTAGGCCGAGGCCAATTTCAGCCCGCCAACGTCTGGTGAGACAACCGCAAGATTATAGATTTTTTTTTGGCGAATATACCGGATCAACACCGGTGCGGCGTAGAGATGGTCGACCGGGATATCGAAAAACCCTTGGATCTGTTGGGCGTGCAAATCCAGCGTCAACACCCGGTTAGCTCCAGCCGCAACCAGTAGATTGGCGACGAGCTTGGCTGTAATCGGTACCCGCGGCTGGTCCTTGCGATCCTGCCGCGCATACCCGAAATAAGGAATAACCGCCGTGATCCGATATGCACTCGCGCGTCTGGCGGCATCGATCAGGATCAGGAGTTCCATCAAGTTCTGGTTGGTCGGCGGGCAGGTGGGTTGGACGATGAAAACGTCACGGCCCCGGATATTTTCGTTGATTTTGACCCGTGTTTCGCCGTCTGGAAAAGAGCTGACAACCGCGTCGCCGAGAGGGGCGCCAATAGCATTGCAAATTCTCAGAGCCAGGTCGCGGTGCGCCGATCCTGAAAATATCTTTATCTCTCGATTAAACAGGGTCATAGCGGGCGAAGAGGAACCCAGACTCTAATGCTGAAATCGGCTTTTGCAACAGCTGGTGGCCGGGCACAGCAGCGGGGTCTTTGTCGGTCGATGCGCAGCACCAGCTCAAGTTCCTCAGAGAAGCAGCTCTGTCAGCCTGGATCTGAAGGCTCCCTCAGCTTTGACGGAATAATTGGAGTCGGCCTTAAGTCGGATTTCGTGGCCGTCGGCGGACCAGAATCGCAAATACAGCGGTTGTATTCCTGGAAATTGGCGGACAAGGTCACGGATTGCGATTAACCGCTGTTCGGTGGCCTTTTCGATAGGGATGTCGATCGTTAGAGGCTCGACCGATTTTCGGCTGCTCATTGGCCCGATCTCATTTGCCACAATCCGTATGCTGTCTTCCCGCTTGTCCAATTTGCCGGCAATAATCACGACCTTTCCTTTATCGATCTCGTTGGCTGATTTGGCGAAAACATCAGCCCAAACCATCACCTCAACGAACCCAGTGAAATCTTCAACCGTCAATATCGCGAACGGTTTTCCTTCCTTCCGCGTGAGCTTCTTGTCGAACGCAGAGATCGACCCTGCGATCGTGACCGTCCCTTTATCTTCCTGATCGGCTAAATCGTTGATCCTCATGTACGCTCCTCCCTCGATAAGCTCCCGGTAAGCGTCCAATGGATGGCCGGTCACGTAGAAACCAAGAAGGTCTCTCTCATGCCCGAGTTTTTCAACGGTCGACCAAGGTGTGAAATGAACGGTGTCACCATTCGTTCTTGGAGCTGCTGCCATCTCCAGCTCTCCGAAAAGCGAGACCTGGCCGCTGCGCCTGTCTCTGTTCGCGGATGCTCCAGCCGACAAAGCTTGATCAATTCGCTCAAACAGTTCCGCACGATCCTTCCCTGTGAAATCGAATGCCCCAGCCCGGATCAGGTTTTCGAGAATTTTGCGGTTAACCGCTTTGGAATCCAGACGACTGCAGTAATCCTCGACGGTTTTGAATGGCCCATTCTTCTCGCGTTCAATAATGGCCAGCTCCATAGCGGCCTCGCCGATGTTCTTGATCGCGGCAAGCCCGAAGCGAATACCCCGACGTTCTGCCTGAGTCTCGGGAACAAACTTCAGATGACTCCGGTTGATGTCCGGGGCCAGAATCGATATCCCGAGCCTTTGGCATTCGGCAACAAATACAGCAATTTTACCGGTATTGTTGACTTCGTTGCTGAGTAGCCCGGCCATGAATTCGACAGGATAATTCGCTTTCAGGTAGGCGGTGCGGTAACTGATCAATCCATAAGCAGCACTGTGGCTCTTGTTAAAGCCGTAACCAGCGAACTTTTCCAGGAGATCAAAGATGGCGTTCGCCTTCTTTTCGTCTATCCCGTTCACGCGCTTGCATCCTTCGATGAAATTGACGCGTTCTTTCGCCATCTTTGCCTTGTCCTTTTTTCCCATCGCGCGCCTGAGAAGGTCCGCCTGCCCGAGGGTGTATCCGGCGAGGACGTTTGCCGCGCGCTGCACCTGTTCCTGGTAGATCATAATCCCGTAGGTGTTGGCACAGACCTCTTGGAGCAGCGGGTGCTCGTATTTAATTTTCGTCTGGCCCTTTTTGCGCTTGATGTAGTCCGGAATTAGCTCCATTGGGCCAGGGCGATACAGCGCGATTAATGCGATGATATCGTCGATGCTGCTGACATCGAATTGCTTGCACAGATTAGTCATTCCGCCGGATTCCAGCTGAAAAACTCCAATCGTTTCGCCTCGACCGAGCAGATCAAACGTGGCTCGATCATCAAGCGGGAGCGATTCCAATGAAAAATCGGGCTGGCGGGCTCGAATCAGGACGGCGGAGTCCTGCAGAACCGTCAGCGTTTTGAGCCCCAGAAAATCCATTTTCAACATGCCCAGATCGGTGAGAGGCCCCATGGCATATTGCGTGATGACCTCATCGTCGTTCCCGCGGCACAGCGGGATGTAATGGTCAAGGGGCCGATCGCCGATGACCACGCCCGCAGCATGGATGCCGGTATTCCGGGTTAGACCTTCCAGCACCGTCGCGTAATTCCAAAGTTGCCGGGTGTTCTCTTCGGTTTCGAGAGCCTGTTTCAGTTCCGAGTTCTTTTCCAGCGCGCCTTTCAGCGTGATACCGAGTTCGTTCGGGATCATCTTCGCGATGCGATCGGCATCGGAATAACTGAGACCCATCACCCGCCCAACGTCTCGAACCACGCTCTTAGCGCCAAGTGTGCCGAAGGTGATGATCTGGGATACCGCACGCGAACCATACTTTCGGCGTACGTACTCTATCACTTCACCCCTTCGATTCTGGCAAAAATCAACGTCGATGTCCGGCGGGCTAACGCGTTCCGGATTTAAAAACCGCTCGAAAATGAGCTCGAACCGCAACGGATCCAGATCGGTAATACCCAAAACATAGGCGGCCAGTGAACCCGCCGCCGAGCCGCGCCCGGGACCTACCGGAATGCCATGCTGTTTCGCATAGTGGATGAAATCCCAAACGATGAGGAAATAACTGACAAACCCCGCCTTTTCCAGAATCGATAGCTCGTATTCCAGACGGTGTCGGAGCTCATTATCAGCCGCGGCGCGTTCCCCATAGCGATCTTTCAAGCCGGCCAGGCAAAGCTCGCGAAGAAATTCCTCGCGTGTTTTGCCTTCTGGCGGCGTGTAGGCCGGGTATTTTGAAACGCCGAAATCAAGTTTCAGATTGCAGGCTTCAGCGATCCGAAGTGTGTTGGTCAGCGCTTCTGGAACATCCGAAAAAATCTCTCCCATTTCGTCCGCAGATTTGAAATAGACTTCTGTCGGATAATGCATCCGGCGCTCGTCACGGAGCATCGACGCGGTGCCGATACAGATCATTACGTCGTGTGCCTCATGATGCGATCGCTCCAAGAAGTGGACATCGTTCGCGGCCACCACAGGAATTCCGAGCCTTTTGGAAATCTGCAAGAGCGCTCGGTTACAGAGATGCTGTGCCTCGATCCCATGATCGTGGAGTTCGAGGTAAAAATTTTCTCGTCCGAATATATCCACGAATTCGCCCGCAGCTGTTTGGGCCCTGTGCTGGTCACCCGACTGGATCGCCACATTGATTTCACCTTTGAGGCAAGCGCTCAAACCGATCAGCCCTGCGCTGTGTTGCGCCAGTGACTCTTTGTCGATACGCGGCTTATAGTGAAATCCTTCCAGGTGCGCACTGGTGACAAGTTTAACCAAATTACTGTAACCGCGAAGGTCTTTTGCCAGCAGAGTGAAATGGTAGGCTGCGTCTCGAGCGGAAGAAGCGCTCTTGTCGATCATCGAGCCGGGTGCCATATAGACTTCGCACCCGATAATGGGCTTCACGCTGGCCTTTTCTGCCGCCTGATAGAATTCGATTGCCCCATACATGTTGCCGTGATCGGTTATGGCGACGGCGGGCATGCCGTAGTCGGCCACTTTTTTCATGAGATCCGGAATCCGTATGGCGCCGTCCAGAAGGGAGTACTCGGTGTGAAGATGCAGGTGGACGAAGGAGTCAGTCGACATTGTATTGTGCCCAATTTACCCGCTGCACTTCCCTGCATCAACGGCGAACGACGAGTCTGTTTTTGCTTAAAATCCGAATAGAAACATCTGTCTCATCCGCGTAATCCCCGCACGAAAAAAGTCGACTGAAGCTCTGTGGCGCTTTCCGCATATTTGGCATTTTGGTATTTTGTGGCAGACTGGGATTTCTCAAAGCCGAGGTGGCGAAATTGGCAGACGCGCCAGACTTAGGATCTGGTGGATAAATCCTTAGGGGTTCGAGTCCCCTCCTCGGCATCAGTAAGGGATCTCCAGGCGATTGTCCGCCTGAAAATCGAGACGAAAGCTTGGCCGAGTTGCCAAATAG
>JAFAQT010000427.1 GCA_019246215.1 Verrucomicrobiota bacterium | reverse complement strand
TTCCCGTAAGCGAAGAGAGTAACAGGTCGGTCGCCCAGGAGCGTGAACGCCGAGATTTCATCCACTTTCAACCTGGGGTTAAACGCCCGAACGCTCCGCATGATCTTCGGAGCGAGAAGCGCTGTCTCCAAGTCGTAATCATCCGGAAGATTGCCTCCCAAAACTCTCCCATCACCTAGCAGGACCATGGCGCTACTGACTTTGGGAAAAGCAGACAGCAGGTTCGCCACTTGGTGAGCGTTCAGTTTATCTTCCGTCATGAATATTTCCTGCAGCCGCTCCAGGCCCCGTCGTCTGAGCGCACTCTGTTCCATCGCTCCAGTCTTTGAGCCAGCGCATTCTGCCTGTCCGCTTACCGTTTCGGGCCCTGCCGATTTTGGTGGGACCGGTACCATCAAAAACGAGCGCAAAGAAGGTTCTGAGCTAGTGTCTCCAGTAGAGGATTTCCTGCGTACCACGGCAGATGCCGGACGGTCCGCGGGCGTCAATACCGGTCCCGAGGTCTTCCGTTTCTCTTGAGCCGTTTCAACGATCGCTGTTTCCTCTTGTTCCGCGGCTTTTGCAAGTTTGAAAAACCCCTCATCTTCGCGAGCGACCTGTGCGATTGGCGTGTCAAAATCGGCGGGAACCGGGTTCGGTGGTTCTTCGGTGATACGCCGCATATGCGTCTGCAATTGCAGCACGACCGTTTTCAATGAGATTGGAAAAAAATACTCTTTTTCAAGTTGGGTCGGCAAGAGCGCAGGGTGGATCCTTTTCAGGGTTGAAGCTTTGATCGCGACGCTACCCTCGGCGAGACCTTCGGTGTCCCTTAGTTGGACAGCGATTTCTCCTTTATCAAAGGCTGACCAATCCAGAGCCGGCGCAAGGGAAACGTCGACGCCGATATCGTCTCTGCGCAAAATGATTACTTGTTCATTCAACGCGTCCAAGGTAGGTGCGCAGTTAACTGCCGAACCGTGGGAACGCTCAGATACCGGACCTTTTCGGCTTTGAAGCAGAGTGCCACCAGACATTTTAGCCATAAGAGAATGCAGGTCTATTCGCCAGTGCCCTAACATGTCAAATGGAATGTTATTTATTCCGTGGATGATTGGTAGAGAATCCTCGCGGTGTCCCTGAATGGGCCGCTGCTGCTCTCTTGACTTGACATGGGTTGCGCCGCGCATGGCATAGAGTACGGAGTGAATGACTTTTTGCCATTTAGCCTTGTACCGATTCTGGTGTTTCTGGGTGGTTGTTCCGAATTCGAGAACCTGTCCTATGATCTTTCAAGAAAACCGGTTGGGAAGGTTGCGATCAGCGTGGATCTGGCCGATCAGCACGCGTATCTTATCAAGGGAGGGCAAGTGGTGCTGACCGCGCCGGTCTCGACCGGCCGCGAGGGGTACGATACTCCGGCAGGAAACTATACGGTCACTCAGAAAGACATCGATCACCGCTCCAGCATCTACGGAGCCTATGTGCGGGACGGAATGATCGTACAGGAGAACGTCGATGTCCGCAATGACCCGCGCCCACCCAATTCGACCTTTGTCGGCGCTCCAATGCCATACTTCCTCCGGATAAACAACGCGGTCGGTCTTCATGCCGGCTATTTACCAGGGTATCCCGCGTCGCACGGATGCATCCGCATGCCGGAATCCAAGGCGATCCGATTTTTCGAGGCGGCAAAGGTCGGTACGCTCGTGACCATCAGGCGCTGATGGCTCAGCGGGCGCCGCTTCGTAGCGGGCGCCCAGTGAAAAGGATCAAGTATGAAGCTCTTGCAATCTCTCCTGGCCTGGGATACCGAATCAGTCCCGACTTACTTATATGTATCCAAAACAGATCATGATCTATGATACGACCTTGCGCGATGGCACGCAGGCCGAGGGCATTTCTTTCAGCGTGCACGATAAGGTCCGAATCGCTGAAAAGTTGGATGTGTTTGGAGTTCATTACATTGAAGGCGGGTGGCCTGGATCCAATCCGAAGGACATCGCATTTTTTGACGCTGCAAAGCGTTTAAAATGGCGTAACGCCAGGATTTGCGCCTTTGGGAGCACCTGCAGAGCGAAGATCGGGCCGTCCGCGGACCCGCAGATCGCACTTCTGCTCTCTGCCGAGACTCCGGCAGTGACGGTCGTGGGAAAAAGCTGGCGCCTGCATGTTGAGCAGATACTGGGGGTTTCACTCGAAGAAAATCGACGGATGATTCGAGAGTCGGTGGCCTACCTAAAATCCCGAGGACGAGAGGTCATCTTCGACGCAGAACATTTTTTTGATGGATACAAGGACGATTCCAGACATGCCATGGGGTCGCTCGAGGCCGCAGTGGAAGGTGGGGCCGACGTCATTGTGCTTTGCGATACCAATGGTGGGGCAATGGTTTATGAGGTTTCGGACTTCACCTCTTCAGTCGTTCGTGCACTATCAACGCCGATCGGAATTCATACACATAATGATTGCGAACTGGGGGTGGCGAACGCTTTGGCCGCGATCAGGGCGGGAGCAATTCAAGTTCAAGGCACGATAAACGGATACGGCGAACGAACAGGAAACTGCAATTTGACAAGCGTGATCCCGAATCTCCAACTGAAACTGGGGAACAAAGTCGTGCCGGACTTGGGCCGGCTTCGGGATCTGTCGATGTTTGTCGACGAGCTGGCTAATTGCCAGCACAATATCCGCGCCCCCTATGTCGGGACCACAGCGTTCACGCACAAAGGAGGACTGCACGCACATGCCGTTCAAAAGGTGGCTCGCAGTTACGAGCACATTGAGCCACAGGCGGTCGGGAACCGGCAACATATCGTTGTCTCTGAACTTTCAGGTCAGAGCAACGTCCTGGCAAAAACCCGAGAACTCGGATTCGAACTCGAGAAGGGATCTCTGAACGTTACGGCGATCCTGCAGGAGGTGAAGCGACTCGAACACCTGGGCTACGAGTTCGAAGCGGCCGAGGCTTCTTTTGAGCTGCTGATTCGCCGGGTATTGGGCCCGACAGAGCCTTTTTGGGAGTTGCTGGAGTATCACTGCACCTACATTCGCTCAGTCAGAAACAACTATGAAACCTGTGAAGCGACAGTGAAGCTTCGCTTGAAGAATGAGGACATCTACACGGTTGCTGAAGGAGACGGACCGGTCAATGCTCTGGATGCGGCGCTCCGAAAAGCTCTGATCCCCGTATATCCAAGCATCGAGCAGGTGACCCTGGACGATTACAAGGTGCGTATTATCGGCAGCAGCCAAGGCACAGGCGCGCGGACCAGGGTCTTGATCGATTCGACCGATCATCACGACAACTGGTGCACCGTTGGGGTCTCGGATAATATCATTGAGGCTAGCTGGCTGGCTCTCGTTGACAGCTACGAATACAAGCTGCGACGCACCTGATGTTCAGCAATTAGGACGTACTTTTGGAGTGGCTCCAATGGAACGACTTTGCTTAGTCACAGTCGAATTGAATCACTGGCCGGGGTTCATAGACGGGAGCGCCGGGATACCAGCAAAAGTCGGCATCACATAGTTATTCATGGCCACTGTGGTCAAGCGATTCCCGGCTTGCAGCGTGCGATGCAAATTGACGAACTCCGAAGGAACGTAATAATTCGACAGGTCGCCAGCGAACATCGTATGAACAACGCCGATTGCGAGGTTTTTATGGACTTCGAAATGAAGATGGGGTGCATACAAGCCGTGCGCGTTTCCTATGGTGCCGATCTGCTGTCCGCGAAGCACTTGTTGCCCTTCTCGTACGAGAACCCGATCGAGGTGTCCGTACAAGGAATCAGCATACTTTACCTGACCGCCCTCCATGAAAGCATGGCGAACTACGATCACGTTTCCCCAGGACCGGCGAAAGTCCCGGGCTAATGTCACCACACCGTTCCCGATCACGTACACAGGGTCACGAAAATCGGTGCCACTCCCTCCCTGCCCGACCCAATCCTCGCCCAAATGGCCGTGCGGAGTAAAGCCGCGAGATATCCGGTAACCATCAGCATTTGGTTTGCCAACAGGAAAATCAAAACCGTCTGCTAGACGGGTCAGTGCCGCGTTGGGGTCGGCTTGTGCAAGCGCGGCGAGAACTCCTGCTACAGCCGCGACGAACAGCTTTTTGCGCATGGACGATGCTTTTAGGCGGGAATCCGACAGCTGACAAGCTTTTCCAATGCGAAAGAGCAAAAATTATCAGTTTTGGAAAAAGCACCGCACTACCGCCTGAGGCACAACCGGTATACCCCCGCCGCCGAAATACGGCGTTGCTGAAACGGAGAACGATTAGGCCAATGCGCGGGATGACAAAGTTGTTGAAACACGAGCTTTGCTCGAATATTGCCTCCTAAATGACGGAAATATTGGTCGTCGGTTCAGCCAGCGGATTTCCCGTTCCCGGTCGCGGACACTACTCTGTGCTGCTTTCAACGTCCGATAAATCCCTTCTGATCGACGTGGGAGAACCCTGCACTCGCTCACTCATCGAAGCCGGAACCGCGTTGAACGCAATCGATGCGGTTCTGCTCACCCATGGGCACGCGGATCACACCGGCGGTTTGCCAATGCTGATCCAAACTCTGTGGCTTTCCCAACGCGTCGAGCCGCTCACCATCTTTCTGCCGGAAGAGTTGTCTGCACCGTTGCAGCAATGGCTGGATGCTATCTATCTCAGCTCCAACTTTATCCCCTTCGAGATAAAGTTTATTGCGTGGAAAACACAACATTTTTTTGAAGTGTGCGGGCTTCAAATCTGTCCGCATCAAACAACTCATTTGGAGTCTCTTTCCAGAAAGTTCGGCAATAACAGGTTCAAAGCGTACAGCCTGCAAATCGAGCATCCCGATTTTCGGATTCTATTTTCAGGAGATCTGGGCACTCCAACCGATTTGGAAGTTCCACTGGCCAACCCAGTGGATCTTCTAGTGAGTGAACTTGCGCACTTTTCGCCAACCGAACTCTTTCGATTTCTCGTCACCCGCCGAGTGCAAAAGCTTTTGCTCACGCATTTAGCGCCGGAACTACTCGGCAACGAAGCCTCCATCATCCAGGAAGCGAGAAAGCAATTGCCTGAGATGGTCGTTCTCATAGCCAAGGACGGGCTGAGAGTTCCGCTATAGCCAGGTCAGCTGAGCATCGCACGCGTTGCGCTTCTTCCGGCAGGTCGGGTGTTCACCTATTGTGTTGGTCTTGGGGGACTAATTGTAGCCTGCGTGTTTCTCTCGCCCTTAGAGGACGATTTCTGCCTTTCAGGGCGGGTGGTTGCTGCGGAATTTAACCCAGACTCTAGCCGGCTAAAGCCGGACTTTAGCCGGGTAACGCGTTTTAACGCGACGCGCCCTGAAGGGGCACCAGATCCGGCTTTTTTTGTCATCGGGCGTGACTTGCAAACCTTAGACAATGTCCCCTCGTGAAAACAGCCGGTCCTCCGGATTGGAGGTGGTGTAGGGTGGCAAAGGAATTTGGAGCCCGTTCGGGGCAAAGAGCCTTCTGAATCGTCTTCTTAGCGCGGTTGGCTAAAATCGCAGCTATGATTTAGTCCCTTCCAGAGGCTTGGGCCTCAAAAGGCAGGAAAGTTTGGCCAGTCTGATCTAGATCCCGCCATGAAAACGCGTTGGGATTAACTTGCATAATAACATATTATTTATATGTTACTAACATGCAGGAGACTGCATCCTCTTCTTCCTTGCCTTTTCGCCAACGAGCACCGTTTGCAGCGCTTTTTATCGCCGCGTCGCTCGGCGTTCTCGCCTCAGACCAGCATCCGGAATGGTGGCCGGCCTGGTCTGCTGCCTTTCTCTGCGCAGCGCCCGTTGTATGGAAAATCTCCTCCACACCATCTGCATCTCTGCTGACGTTCTTTATGTTCGCATTCTGGCACGGGAACCAGGTGACAACTGATGTCGGTTACCAGCGCAGCCACGAAAAGCCGTTTGATGCAAATGAACACACCGTCACTCTCTTGGTGTTGAGCGAGCCAAAGCTCGATCAACTCCGTTCCATTCAACGATTTGTTGCGCTCGTCAGCTGCATTGACAATCGAGCTGTGTGCTTTCACGTTTCCGCCGAATGCTGCGGTGAACCTTTTGGCTACGGCGACCGCATCATCGCGCAGGGCAAATTTTTTGTTCCAACCCATCCGCTGAATCCCGGAGAGTTTGACTTTGGGGCATATCTCCAGCGCCAGAATATTTATCTGAGCTTTCGGACCCATCGCGATGTCCCGGCAATAGTGGCCACGCACAATCAGGGGAACCCGTTGGTGGCAATCGCCCTCGCTGGGCGGCACCGAATCCTACAGGCTTTGCAAGAAGGACTGCAAGACGACACGGAAGTAACGCAAGTGATCCAGGGAATAATCCTTGGCGGCAGAGCAGAAACGAACCCGGCACTGAAAAGACTTTTCCGTGACACCGGAACCATTCATCTATTCGCGGCCAGCGGTCTGCAAGTTGGCCTTTTTACGGGACTGGCCTGGAGTTGCTTGCGCTACATCCGGTTACCTCGCCAAACGGTCGCTCTCGCGATCGTTCCCGTGGCAATCTCCTATTGTGCCCTCACCGGATTCTATCCCGCCACGCTCCGAGCCACGGTGATGGCGATGTTCATGGCTGTCGGGGTTTCGCTTGAACGCCCTGTTGCAGCGGTCAATTCGCTGTGCGGCTCAGGTCTATTAATCCTCATTCACGACACGCAAGAGTTGTTCCAAACCGGGTTCCAACTCTCGTTTGTTGCGGTTTTCGCCATCCTCACTGCCGTCAGACCCTTCGGACACATGCTCTATCGTCCATTCCAGATTGATCCATTCTTTCCTATGCGGCTACTGTCCCCTTGGCAACGAAACTGGCACAAGGCAATGTTCCAAACCTGTGAGCTCTTCAGTCTTTCCAGCGTCTGCTGGGCTGCGACCGCCCCGATCCTGATTTTTCAAGATCATCATCTTTCGCTGATCTCGATTTTTGCGAATCTCCTTGTAGTGCCGCTGGCCACCACAGTGATGCTTCTGGGGGTCACCGCGCTGCTTGCGGGAATTGTCTCCAGATCGATAGCAGTGTGCCTTAACAACACCAGTTGGCTGATTACCAAACTTATCCTGCTCGTACTTCACACCGCGACCTTGGTTCCCTGCCATTCTATCAACGTTGCGCCATCCTCTCTGCTCCAGCCTGATCGAGTCACCGCTTTGTCGGAGGGGTCTGACCACGTGCTCCATTTGCACATCAAGGGCCATGATTGGCTCATCAACACTGGTAAACTCTCACACTGGCGCAGCATCACCGAACCGTATCTCCAATCTCAAGGGGTGAATCGCCTCGAGGAACTGATTCTGTGCGACACGCCCGCGCACGAGATCCAGCTATTGGAACAGGTGAACGGTGGATTTCAAGTGGCCCAAATCGTCCCGTCGCCTCAAGGGCAGGTGGCAGACCAGATTCTGCGTTTCAGGGTAGAGCGATGCAATCCGTCCGTTGACTCGGACGGAAGGGCAGCTCTCGTTGAAATTTTCCTTTCCGAACGACCTGTTCGTAGCGAGCCTATCGCGCGAGATCCTGCGGTCGAGGCAATCCTTGTTCGCCTGGACCAGTTCCGGGTATTGATCCTTCCCAAGGTGACAGAGATGAGCTTATCAGCGTTGAAATGCGGTCACGCGGATGTGGTGTACTGTGGCCGGCAAATGGGCAGGCGATTTCCTCGCGACCTGATGATCGCCAAATTGTCGCCTTCGATACTGGTGTTGAATGGCACAAAACCAGAGGTCATCGCAAACTCCGTCACCAGTCCCTCAAGTCCGAAATGCTTCTATCTTAATCAAGACGGGGCCGTTACCGCAGCGTTGCTCAACGGTGAACTTGTGATTCGCGGTTACTGCGGATCCGAGGTTCGTTTGCCGAGTCTGAGCCGATAAATGGGCAAGTTCTTCCGCAGAAACTGTTCCTCAAAATCGGTACGCGGATAACCCTCCTCAGCCCATTCTATCGTATTCCAGAGATCCGACCGGGCGACTGTCTTTGTGATTTGCTCGAAATAAGCTTCATGATCGGTCTTAATCCGGAACTCTCCGCCGTTGATCAAGCTGCGATTGATAGCGTCCAAAAACTCACTGTCAACAACACGACGGCGTTGATGCCTTCGTTTGGGCCATGGGTCAGGAAAATTTAAGTGAAAACGCCAGACTGAATTTTCGGGCAAAAGATACCGAACGGTATACTCGAGTTCCAATCGCCATACCCGGAGATTCGGCAACCCGATCTCCGATGCGGCGCGACACGTCTTGCGCACTCGTCCAAGGAGCCGTTCGATGCCCAAGAAATTTCGATCCGGGAATTGTAGCGCCGATTCCACCAGAAACTTTCCGGGACCCGAACCCAGATCAACTTCAATCAGCCGATCAGTAGGGAAGATTTCACGTAAAGAGAAGCGTTCCAGAATACTAGTGCCTCGGCTCATAGATGGGAGACTCGGCGTCCCACGTAAGATCGAAGCATGCTCGTTGCTCGCCTGTTGAAACCCAGCCAAATCGCCGAGGCGGTATGCCTCCCACCTATGAGACAATGCATCAGGCGGCAGCGATTCCATTTTCTAATGTGCAAAAAAGGGGTTGTGCTCCCATTCGTTCGCAACAGTAGTGAGGGGACCGTGACCGGGACAGATCAGGGTATCTCCGGGCAGAGAGAGCAACTTTTCCAAATTGTTCCGAAGAGCCTTCTGATAGTCGTTCGGAGCACCGCCCATTGATCCGGCAAATAACGAGTCGCCAACGACGGCGACCGTATTTTGCAGACCCTGCACGACGTAGGATGTGCCGCCAGGCGAATGGCCATTCGTCAGCCTTGCTTCGATTCCCAGCTTACCAAGTTGTATATGGTCGCCTTGGCAGACAACTTTAGTCTCCGGCAATCGTTCCAGTTCCGGCGAAAAAATCTCAGCCTGTGTCTTTTTTGCAATCGCGCCAAGATCTGCAACATGATCTTGGTGCGTATGGGTCAGAAAAAGATATTTCACGCTAAGCCGAGTGGAATCAATGAAAGCCAAAAGCTCGGTTGCATCGGCCCCGGTGTCGAATACCGCGGCCTCTTTGTTTTCGGGATCCCAAACCAGATAAGCGTTTACCGTCATATCGATCAGCGGACTATTAAACTGTTTCGTTCCATCGATCTCCGGCACATCGGTCGGGTACCAACTCTTCGCGTAACTGGCAGTCAACGCGTTCGGCCCGAGTCCAAGAGCTTCAGCGATTCCGGGAACCGATGCCGGTGTTCCTGAACCCTTCTTGAGCAACCGGAATTCTTCCAGAGCCAGGCGGGCTCGCTGACAAAGCTCCTGGTCACTGACCTGTAGACCCCGCTGCGCTTTTCCAACAATATCTTCAAAAAGGTCTTCAAGAGGAATTTTCATAATCAGGTTTTTCAGCTATGAGATTTTTTTTCCAGCGTGGAGACGCGATTGTCCTCGATCCGCCGGATGATGACCTGTGTCGGGCGAATATCCAAAACTATGTAGGTGTGACCGGGATCCCCAGGAATCGAGAAAGTTTGGTCCACTTCAATTTTTAGCGTCTGATCAGAGCCAGGAAAAGCGAGTATCGCGTACGCAGCGTGTTCCTGTGCAGGCACGCCTTTGATGAGCGCAACAGACTGCCCAGATTTCGTATTTCGCAGCTTGACGATGGAGTCATCCACTGGATTGCCATCTTTGTCTTCCGTGCTGCGCATGACAACATCGGTCACCTTATAATCCAGACCCTTCAACTGGTCTCCGATCGCAACGCTGTATTTTTCTCCGTCAGCAGCTTGAATCATTGCCTTTTTCCCGTTGACCTCGGTGAGTTTCACCGGGAGAAACTCCTGCTCGATCTCCATAACGGTAGCAGGTTTGGTCTGAACAGAATCGCCCGGCACCTTGGCAGAGTTTCCCGGGTTAGCGGTCCGGCGAGAATCGGAAACAGAACTCTTTCTTTCTTCCGGTTGAGAGAGGAGATCCTGATCTGACATTACCCCAGTTGGCTTCGAACTATTGCGGGTTGCGACTGCATTTGAAGGGGAAGCATTGACGCTCGGCGGTACCGGCGCCTTCTCTAACCGATCTGCTATTACTTTATAACCCTTTGCGATCGCCAGGGAACTTGCAGTCGCACCGGATTTATCAGTGCGGGTTGGATCGGCGCCGGCCTGCAACAGAAACGACACAAGATCGTTGTCACCCTTGCCCGCCGCGAGCATCAAAGGAGTCCGTCCGTCATCCGCTCGGGTGTCTATCTCGGCTCCATTGTCGAGCAAGATCTTCGCGATCTCTTTATGCCCGGTCAATGCGGCGATGAGCAATCCTCGATTCACTTCCTGCCGCGACCGTGCGGCGAGAGCTGCTACGCAATCTGTGTTTCCTTGGTAGACGGCCTTCATCAGAGCCGACCATCCGGTTTGGTCCTCCACATTCGGATCCGCATTCTTTTTCAAAAGCAGCTTAACGATCTCGACTTGATTATTCTGCGCCGCCAGCATGAGAGCAGTTACTCCCTGTTTACCCACGGCATTCACATCCACTTTCTGGTCCAGCAACTTCTTCACCACTTCGATTCGCCCATTTTTTGCAGCGGCCATTAGAGCCGTAGACCCCGTGGCGTTTTGAACATCGCAGTCGATACCCGCATTCAAAAAGAGTTGGATCGCCTTGACATCCCCTTTTTCCGCCGACTGCACAAAATCATCTGGCGCAAATTTCAGGTTCAATCTCTCCAATTCCTGAATCGCCTGTTCTTTGGACTGGCCACACCCAAACAGGAATGCCGCAACAAAAATCCCGAACCAGACAGCCTTTCTCATGCGAAGATCATTTGCGCTCCATCCATCCCGATCAGACGCCGGATGCGAAAGATATGTGCAGGACGAGAATTTGGATCGAGCATCACGAAATTCCGGCGCCCGCGCCAAGTGAATTTCTCGCCCGTTATCAGATCCTCGACCTGGTATGAATCCGCGACGTCGATCTGGAAATTTTCCACCGGGACATAGGCAAATCCGCTCTGCGGATTGAACGGATCGACACTGACCAGAACCAGGATGATGTTGTCGAGGGCTTCTGTCGCCTTGGAGTAGAATAATATGTGTTCGTTTTCGACGGTATGGAATCGGAGATTCTCGTATTCGTGCATCGCGCGGTTAGCACGCCGAATCGCGTTTAGCTTTGCGATGTAATCTTTGATATTGCCGGGTGCATTCCAATCCCGTTCTTTGAACTGGTATTTTTCCGAATTGAGATATTCTTCTTTGCCCGAAACCGCGACATTTTCACATAGCTCAAACCCGCTGTAGATGCCATACACAGTGCTCAACGTCGCAGCAAGAACGGCGCGAATCAAAAAAGCAGGGCGGCCGCCCGTCTGCAAGAAGAACGGCAAAATATCCGGTGTATTCGGAAAAAAGTTCGCGCGGAAGTAATACTTCATTTCTGTCTGAGTAAGTTCAGAGAGGTACTCACTCAGTTCCCATTTGGTATTTCGCCATGTGAAGTAGGTGTAAGATTGTGTAAACCCTCCCTTCGCTAGCGCCTTCATCATCTTGGGCCGCGTGAAGGCTTCCGCCAGAAAAATCACATCCGGATAATCCCTCTGGACTTCCGATATCATCCATTCCCAAAAAGAGTTCGGTTTGGTATGCGGATTGTCCACGCGGAAAATGCGAACTCCGTGGCGTACCCAGAAAAGAATCACCTCCTTCATTTCCTCCCAGAGATTCTTCCAGTCAGGATTATAGAAATTCAGCGGATAAACATCCTCATACTTTTTGGGCGGATTTTCAGCATATTTGATGGATCCGTCTGGACGATGAAAAAACCAGTCAGGATGCTCTTTAACATAAGGATGGTCCGGAGAACAGTTGATCGCAAAATCTAGCGCAATTTCCATCCCTCTTGCGTGCACCTCATCCACGAGCCAATCAAAATCGTCCAACGTGCCGAGTTCTGGTTCTACAGCTTTGTGGCCACCAAACTGGCTGCCGATTGCGTAGGGGACACCGGGATCGCCCGGTTCACTGGTGGTAGAATTATTTTTCCCTTTTCGCTTCGTAAATCCGATCGGATGAATCGGAGGAAAATAGATAACATCGAAACCCATCGCTTTTGCATCGTCGATTCGGCCTAGGCAATCGCGAAACTTCGACCCGGTATTCGGCTTACCGTCTGCAGAGCGCGGGAAAAATTCGTACCAGGCCGCAAAGAGCGCTTCCGAGCGATCCACGGTCACTCGAAGATAAGGGCGCAGTTCCGTGCTCAGATCGAGATCGGGCCACGCACCCATTAATCCCGTCAATTCAGGATTTTTAGCCAATTGGGCACCAAAATGAGCATCTGCATTTTTCAGTTGCTGCGAAAAGAGCGCTAAACGTTTCTGGTCGTCTTTGCGCCTAGCACGTTCAGCAGCCTTTGCCACGAGAATCGCGCCTTCCTCGAGTTCAGTTCTGAGGTCCGTGTTCCCGGCGCCGTACTTCTTGGCATATTCGACCTGCCACGATTTGAAGTGATCCTCCCAAGCCTCAATGGTGTATTCGTGGGGCGCATTTTCGATGAAATGACAAACGCCTTCCCATCGGTCATTTTCGGTCGGCTTCATCGGTGTCCGGTTCCAATCTGTACTGGTTGCCTTTCGCCATTTGAGATTAGCCGAAAGCTGATCATGACCATCCTTGAAAATGTCGGCTGAAACGTTCAGCTCTTGGCCAATAACCCTCTTAATGGGATAACGCCCTGCGTCGATGCAAGGCTCAAGATTTTCTATGACAACGGTTTGTAACCGTTCTAAATCGGTCTTTTTTGTGGTCACGCGAGTCGATCCTGGGGTTTAGGTCTGTCCGGAAGACCAGTTAAAAATTCTGCAAAGAAGCTAAAGTTCTCTGCGGCGGACGCAACCTCGATCAACGTTTTTATCGCGGGTCGAATATGGCGCAGGAATTCCTTCTTTTCCCGTAGTACTCCAAGCACGCCATAGGCGCCGAGTGCCTGCATCAGACGTTGAATCCCGCAGTCTAGATATACTCGCTCAAACTCCGGCAACGTGCAGCCATGGTCATTCCGTTCAAAGTAATATTGGAAAAGGTGCTCGCGTTCCTGATGAACGAAGGTGACGTACGGATCGAACAAGAGGGAGGCCAGATCATATTGACGCAACCCGGGGCGTAGCCCCTGGAAATCGATCAAGTATAGTTGTTCGTTCCAGACGATGATGTTCTGCGATTGAAAATCGCGGTGGACCAAAACTCTTTGATAGGAAGCTAATCGTTTGGCGAGATTATCGAATGCCGCATGTCGCCGCAGCTTATCTATTTCGGTTGCCGGAAGCTGGAAATAAAGCCCGAAACAATTCTGCAAGCAGTAATTTTGTTCCCACCGATAAAGCGATTCGTCGAAGCAGGATTGCAGGTGCAGCTTTTTCCCGGAGTCCGGATCGGAGCTGTGCAATAACCCTATCTGGTCTAGGGCAGCTTCATAAAAGCGGCGTCGAGTGCCCCAAGGCTCATTGCGGTAGTGCCAGAGATCTTCTTCGCCCAGATCCTGCATCCAGATCAGACCTTGAAGGTGGTCATGATGGTAGATGAAAGGCGCGTTTACCCCGATCTCATTTAGGAACTTGGCGATGGCAACGAACCGTTCGTTTTCTGGTTTCTCGGGATTGTACGTTACAAGGATCAGTGAATGGTCCGTGCTGAAGCGCACACGATAATAGCTTCGGTCGGAGCCACCTTTTTCGAGCGGCAGAATTTCAACATTTGATTTGTCATAATGCGGAAAACGCTCACGGGTTTGATCGACAAGTCGCTCCAAGCTCATACAAAATCCGTCTCCAGATATTCGCCCGGTTCAATCTCAATGCCTGCTACGATGCAGGACCGCAGCGTTGTCCTGCGAGGAATAGAGGAACCAGCAAACAAAATCGAATCCTCCAGAAGAACGTCTCTCCCGATATTGCATCGAGCTCCTACGAAGGATCCCCCAAGGATCTTGGTCTCTGGTGAGATCTGAGCCGAAATATCGATTTGGATCGGCCAAGAACCACCGCGCAGGTAATCAGGTACCCATCGTTCCCGCGCAATAATTTGGTGTGCAGAGAGGTAATCCTTCCTGGAACCGACGTTGAACCAGCGGCTTTCTTCCAAGGGAATCCCGCCGATTTTTCCACCCGATTTCATCCATTCAATGATGATCGGGACCAAGGAAATGCTGGTGGAACGCGGTATCCGGGCAAAAACAGACGGGTTCCAGACCGAAATACCGGCAAAATCGTATTGGCCAGGTTGGCTAGACTTTGGAGGCCCGAGCAGGTTAACGACTCGGCCCGTTTCCGGTTGCCAACGGATCTTCGCCGAAAAACTGGTGGTCCTCAGAGCCAAAGTCACATCGTTGCGCTTTGAATAATGTTCCTCGATCAGGAGTTGGACGGGCAAATCGGTCAGGATATCACCGCTGTAAACGACAAAAGCCTCATTCCCGATCCGATCTTGGATGTTTTTGATCCCGCCTCCGGTCTCTAGTAAAGCTGCTTCATGCACCAGCTCAAGAGGCGTCCCATTATATTCGTTGTTCGGAAAATGTGCGGCAAATTGTTGCGGCAAATGGTGCAAGTTGACCCAGAATTTCTCGATTCCGGCCTGGCGCAAATGGTCGAGGGCAAACGTGATCAGCGGCTTCCCAAAGATCGGAAGCAATGGTTTCGGCAGGAGGTTCGTCAAAGGCCGCATCCGAACCCCTAAGCCGGCACCAAGCACGAATGCTTTGCGAACACGATGAATCATGAAAGATGCGAACCTAGCGGGCGAAAGCCTGCAGTGTAAAGCAATTAGGTCCGCCGCGGTCCGGGCGTTCGGATTGACTTCAGACGTTGAGCAGGTAAATGGCAAAAGCGCAATAAGTACGATGAACGTTTCGCCATTGGTTGTTCTCTCCCTTTGTTTCGCAACCGCTCTGTTTGGCCAAGATTCCGGTGCACCCGTGATAACGGTTCACAAAGGGACCTCACAACAAGTCGAGGTTAAAGAGATCAGCGGCCAAGCAGGGCGTGAGGCCACTAGCATCTTGAAAAGCGACATACAGCTCTCTGGTGCGTTATATCCAGCTAACGCGGCCACAGCCACTATCACGGTCAGCGGCACCGCCTCGCCCGGTTCTTTCAACGGACTGGCCACCGAGAAATCCGGTGGCATCGTTTTGCAAAAAAGTTACCCGGGGGAGACCCGGCACGCCGTTCACCAGTTTACAAATGACCTGATCGAGACGGTGACAGGTCAGAAAGGGATTGCGCTCTCGAAGGTTGCTTTCGTAGCTGATCGAAGCGGCCACAAAGAAATTTATACCTGCGACTATGACGGAGCGCGGACGCTCCAACTGACGCACGACGGCGCAATCAGTGTTAGCCCGGCATTGTCCGCAGATGGTCGGCGGCTTGCTTATACCGGCTATCAGAGCGGCTATGCTGATATTTACCTGGTCGATCTGACCAGCGGAGCCCGCAATCGCATCATCAAATTCCCCGGAACCAACTCGGGCGCCGCAATCTCTCCCGACGGAACTCGCATTGCATGCACGATGAGCAAAGATGGCAACCCGGAGATCTACGTGACCGGTATCAATGGCGACTCGCCTCGCCGCCTGACGCGAAGCCGTGGCGTAGAATCCTCTCCGACGTGGTCGCCCGATGGAACAGAAATTATCTACTCCTCCGATGAGAAGGGAGGACCACAACTCTATCGCATTTCATCTCAGGGCGGCTCGAGCCGGCTCTTGCCAACCGGTTTTGGCTACAACACACAGCCTAATTGGTCAGCGGACGGCCGGAAAATCGCTTTTAATATCAGGAGCGGCGGCGGATTCCAAGTGGCAATACTCGACTTCGACTCAGGGGCAACCCGTGTGGCTGTAGCTAATGGCGGGAACCCGGTTTGGGGCCCCGATTCGCGACACATCATCCTTCCAAGAGGGACCGGTCTTTATTTGTTTGATACTGTTACCGGCCGCGAGACGCGCCTGGTAAGCGATCTCGGACAAATTTCCGAGCCGACTTGGTCCCGTTGAAAAAAAACGTCTTTGTGAGCACAATGAAAGGAATACCAGCTTTGAGTTGTTTGGTGGCCCTGAGCCTTGCCGCCTGCCAAAAACCGCAAAAACAGGAGTACTCGGGACCGCAAGGAGACTACGTGAACGGCACGCCTCTTCCACCACGCCAGGAAGGTGTCTCGTTCTTCAGCAACAACGTCGCAAAGGGACAATTTCAGCCCATCTATTTTGCTTTCGACAGCTTTGAAATATCTCCTGATGAAGGAACCAAGCTCAAACAGATTGGGAGTTTTTTGAAGACCGCTCACAATAACATCATCCTTGCGGGATTCACGGATGAGAGGGGCACCCCTGAATACAATCGCGGACTTGGGGAACGCCGGGCTCAGGCCACAAGAAATTTTCTGCTCTCGCTCGGTGTGTCGGCAAGCCGCATCCAGACAGTGAGTTTTGGCCAGGAAATGCCCGCCGATCCCGGACATGACGAATCCGCATGGGCGAAAAATCGCCGGGTCGAAAGTGGCGTCGTCCGTTGATCGCAGCGGCCGCAAATCCGGTTTTCCGTTTTCCCTTTCCTTCTCTGCCTTCATGGGGTTTGATCCGCTATTGCAGAGCAAAGGGTTAATGGACGACCAGAACTTGCCCGACGATGAAGCGTTGGTTCGCCAGACGCAGAGCGGCGACACTCGGGCCTTCGACCTTCTTTGGAAAAAATACAGCCCTCGGATTTATTCGCTGATCTACAACATGACGGCCAACCATGAGGACGCGAACGATCTGCTACTCGAAGTTTTTGCCAAAGCGTATCGATCGATCAACGGCTTCCGAGGCAAGTCCAGTTTTTACACCTGGATCCATGCCATCGCGGTGAACATGACGATTAACTTCGTAAAGAAACGTGGGCGCCGTTTTCAGATGAGTCTGGACGACTTGGACGCCAATGTGCAGAATGACAAGGAGTTCATTGATTTAACGGCTGCGAACACCCCGGTTCGCGAAGTAGATCTTTCGGAACTTCAACACAGATTGAACGAAGCGATGATGAAGCTGTCTGTTGAGCATAGAGCAGTGGTGACAATGTTTGACATTCAAGGCATGGCACACGCGGAGATTGCGAAAATCCTCGGAGTTCCCGAGGCTACCGTACGCTCTCGGCTCTTCTATGCACATCGGCAGTTGCAGAATTACCTTGAGGAGTTTAGAAAGAAATGATGCTCGACGAACAACAGCTCCAGAAATTGCTCCGGCTCAAACGATTCGAGCAGCCGCCCCCAGGATATTTCGACCGTACCCTGAACGAATTCCATCGACGCCAGCGCCAGGACCTATTGCGGCGGCCGGCAGTGCAAATCTGGTTTGAGCGTTTCCTTTCGAGTCTTTGGAGCTTCCGGGTTCCGACTTACGCGTATGGGGCAGCATTTGCCGCTTTTCTCGTGGCTGCCACGATCGTCGGTTCAGGTGTTTGGGCTCCTTACAAGGAGATGGTCGGGACCAGTTCCAATCTGGCAAAAGTAGCGTCCAGTCCAGTGATCGAACGCTCCTCGTACCGATTGGCGTTGAGCGGAAATGTGGACTGGTCCAACTTTAATCCTTCTTCAGTTTCGCCTCATGTCGTTCCCGTTGTCCGGCCTTCTCAAACAGCGCTTCCCCGCTATGTCCTCGACGGCAGACCCGTCAGTTACGAAGCTTCGTTCAGCTTTTAACCTTAATGTTGGAATTTCTTGGCAGTAGGCCTGTGCAGAGCTTCCGCCGGTATAAGGCTCTGAACATGGGCATGGTTCTTTTGATGCTTGGAGCAGCGCCGCTCCTTGCGCAGCAAGGTTTAGACTCGATCTCGTCCGAAGTTGCGAGGGTCTTCGACAGCGCAAAAAATGCCGTTGTTCGTATCGAGGCAGAGGACGAACATGGCAAGTTGGCCGGCACCGGCTTTTTCATCGATCCCAGCGGCACAATCATGACTGCCTACGCGGTGGGAGGCGAATCTCGGGATATCGTCGTCGAATTTGGTGTGAACCGTTATCCGGCCGAACGTCTCGTTGCCGATGCTCGCAGCGGGATTGCAATTCTCCGACTCACCGCCACCACGCCGTGGCTGCCAATCGGTGATTCAGATGAATTGAAAATGGCGTCTCCGGTCGTAGCAATCGGATATCCGATGGACCTTTCGGTCACGCCAACGTTCGGAATGATCGGCGGTTTTGACCTTAAGTATTTGAACCAATATTTCAGTACCACCTTAATTCGGGCGAACATCGCCGCGCAGCGAGGCGAGGCCGGTGCTCCTGTCCTGAATTTGAAAGGCGAAGTGGTGGGCATCCTGATTTTTCCAATCGACAATCGGACAGCTTGTTATGCCCTCCCGATGAAAGCGGCGCAAAAAGTCCGAACAGACTACGTCCGATTCGGAGAAGTTAGACCGGGATGGGTAGGAGTAAATGTCATCGAATCCGATGAACTCGTGCATGACTCGTCGGTCGTGATTCAGAGTTTCGCCGAGGGATCCCCTGGGGCAGATTCGGGCCTGCAGCCCGGGGATGTTCTGCTCCGGATTGGCTCGATGGCAATACACTCCCCACCTGACGTCCTCAACGCTTCATTTTTTCTGACTGCCGACGAAGATGTCCCAATCACCGTTCTCCGGGAGGGAAAAGAGATCTCGGTAACAATCACCGCAGCCGAACATCCGACTTATCTTCAACAAAGGCTTCCGCTCTTTGCGCCGGCGAACCGAGAAGATGCGCAACGCTTCCGGGACAGCGACTAGTATCCCAATTCCGAGGCCGGTTTGACGGCACCGTCGCAGAGTTGGCGATTTTGGAAGCAGGGAAGGCCCGTGTCTAGACTGATACGAGTCGAGCGAGCAACGGCCCAAAATCGCCAAGGCTGCGACGGCCCCCCGGGGTTGAGCTGAAAATGAGCCGGCGGCTGCGTTGCTCGTCGGTCACGTATCGATTCAGATACCCTCTCTCCTACCGCCGGTCCGGCTCGGACCGCCTTGCCGGCGGATCGTTTGAGCTCAACGCCGCTAAACCAACCTGGGACTTAGTGCACTGGTTTGCCGGATTGTCCATTTCTCATCAAAATCTTCTCTGCTGCGTCATAAATCTGACGTGTGGGTCCTCTATTCTGGCGATTAGTCGTCAATACGAAAGTATTGGCTTTCTCTTTGCCTCCGTTTACTGTGCAAACCTACCGATGCCCAATAGCGAACCATGGGGAGCAGAGATCTCCTTCGAAACGGCGATGGAAAGATTGGAAAAGATCGTCGAAGAAATGGAGTCTTCCAAATTACCGTTAGAAGAGTTACTGGTCCGATACGAGGAAGGTATTCGGCTTGTTGGCATCTGTAACCAACGGCTCGCTGGCGCGGAAAATCGAATTGAAACACTAAGCCGCACTGCAAATGGAAGACCGCCGTCGACGGCCGCAACGAACGTTCAGGATCCGCTGAAGGACTCAAATAAAATCAAGAATGAAGAAATCAGACTCTTTTGAAGCGCCGTCCGAAGCACGGATATTGGATACGATCGATTCGCCCTCGGACCTTAAGCGCCTTGAGGAAGGGAAACTCCCTCAGCTGGCTCAGGAAATCCGGGATGAACTCATAACGGTTCTTTCGCAGGTCGGCGGACACCTCGGGCCAAACTTGGGTGTTGTGGAGCTCACGATAGCCTTGCACCGTGTCTTTAGCACACCAAAGGATAAGCTAGTTTTTGACGTCAGCCATCAAGGCTACGTCCACAAACTTTTGACGGGACGACGCGTTCGTTTCAACACGATCAGACAATACCAGGGACTGAATGGATTTTTGCTTCGAACCGAAAGTAATCACGACTGTTACGGAGCCGGCCACGCTGGCACTTCACTTTCTGCAGCACTTGGGATGGCTGTGGCTCGGGATCGAAGAGGTGGACGAGAAAACGTCGTGGTCGTTGCGGGCGATGCCGCGTTTACCTGCGGCACCAGCTACGAGGCATTGAATAACGTGGCCGACAACACTAAACGGTTGATTGTCGTGCTGAACGACAACGAATGGTCAATTGCGAAAAATGTTGGAGCAATCGCCAATTATCTGAACAAATTGGTCACCAACGATGCCTACAGTCATTTGCACGAAAAAGCGGCGAAGTTCGTGGAAATGATAGGGGGCCGGTTTGCACAACAATTCGTGCATAAGGTCGAGGAGGGTGTTAAGCACCTCGTTCTACCGAGCGTGATCTTCGAAGATCTGGGCCTCCGCTATTACGGGCCCATCGATGGGCATGATATACCGTTGCTGATTCAGACATTCGAGTTTTTGAAAAGGCAGAACGAACCCGTCTTGCTCCACATCATCACGCAGAAGGGCAAAGGCTATGCCCCGGCAATCGCCAAGCCGGACAAGTTTCATGGCCTTGGTAAATTCAAGCTCGAAACGGGTGAAACCACAGCGGCACCGACTCCGACTTATTCCGAGCTATTTGGCCAGACGCTGGCAAAGTTCGCTGATCAGAACAATAGAATCATAGCGATAACTGCCGCGATGCCTTCGGGCACCGGCCTGTTCCATTTCGCCGCGCAGCATCCGCAGCAATATTTCGATGTCGGGATTGCAGAAGAGCACGCAGCGCTATTTGCAAGCGGTCTCGCGACCGAAGGATTCAAGCCGTTTCTCGCGATCTACTCGACGTTCTTGCAGCGGGCCTATGACATGCTTATCCATGACATCGCGCTGCAAAATCTGAACGTTGCCCTATGTATGGATAGAGCCGGCTTATCGGGAGATGACGGACCGACTCACCACGGTCTATTCGATATTGGGTACCTTCGGCATATACCAAACATGGTGCATATGCAGCCGAAGGACGAAGAGGAGTTTGTGGACATGCTCTGGACCATGGTGAATTACCACCAGGGACCAATCGCTATCCGGTATCCGCGCGGAACCGGCACCGGTGCAAAGCCGAAGCCACAACCCAAACTGCTCGAGATCGGCAAAGCCGAAGTCGTCCAGCATGGACGCGAGGTGGCTTTGGTCGGGCTCGGAAACATGTTCGCCCTGGCGCAGGAAACCGCGAAGCTCCTCGCAGCCGAAGGCATTTCAGTCGCATTGATCAATCCGCGATGGATTAAGCCTTTGGATGTCGGCACTCTAGAGTTTTTTGCGCGTGGCGTTGATGTGATCTGCACCTTCGAGGACCACGTTCTCCACAACGGTTTTGGCTGCGCGGTCATGGAGCACCTCTCCGAAGCAAGGATCACCACTCCGGTCGTTCGCATCGGTTGGCCGGATCAATTCATCGAGCATGGTACGATCCCTGCCTTACGAAAGAAGCATGGCATTACTGCAGAAGCTGCGTTTGAAAAAATCAGGCCTTTTCTGAAAGTCGCTCGCGCGGCGAATCCAAGAACAGCCGCATAGGATAAGCGCTTTGGCTGTTTCGGGGGATTGGCGGAGTAGCAACGGGAAGGATTCCCGCTTGCCGCTTACCAGTCCAGGTGAAAAGCTTGCTAGCGTTGCATCGCGGATGCTTCCAAACGAGTATTCCGAGCATGGGTAGCGCAATTGTCGCGGACGCCTTGTCAAAGACTTATCGGGCCTACAGAAAGCAGGAAGGTCTAGCCGGCGCTTTGAAGGGGTTGTTCGCGAGGCAGTACGACGAAATCCACGCCGCGAAAAACGTCTCCTTCAAAATCGAGGAGGGCGAGTTTGTCGGCTTCCTGGGACCGAACGGCGCCGGGAAAACGACGGTACTGAAAATGCTGGCCGGGCTCCTGGTTCCAACATCGGGAACTGCTCGCGTGCTGGATTTCATTCCGTGGGAGCGGAAGGCACCTTTCAAACGCCAGTTCAGCCTCGTACTCGGCCAGAAGAATTCACTCTGGTGGGATTTGCCCGCTCGTGAATCACTGGAACTGAATCGGGCTATCTACGAGATAGACGAAAGCATTTTTCGGCGAGTTGTCGACGAACTTGTCGACCTCTTGGATGTGCGTGACAAACTCAACATCATGGTCCGAGAGCTTAGTCTTGGCGAACGCATGAAGATGGAGTTGATTGCTGCGCTGATACATAGACCAAAAGTCTTGTTTCTCGACGAGCCAACGATCGGACTGGATCTGGTCAGCCAGAAAAAAGTCCGCGACTTTTTGCGGCACTACAGCGAAGAAAATCGGATTTCGACCGTGCTGACGAGCCATTATATGCAGGATATCGAAGAACTCTGCAAACGAGTAATTATCGTCGATCATGGGCAGGTTTTTTTCGATGGAGAGCTTGACGCGATCATCGAAAATTTTGGCGGACACAAGCTGCTGCGGTTTACCTTCGAAAAAACACCCTTTTGTTCGTTCGATTTAGGAGAAATCATCGAACGAACCGGAACATCGGTGAAGTTGAAGGTCCCGCGAAGTAGAGTCGCGGAGGCCTGCCGGGTAATACTGTCGAATTGCGACGTACATGACTTCAGCGTGGAGGAGGAGCCAATCGAGGAAATCATCCGACGGGCGTTTCACGATCACGCCGTTGCCGACCGACTCGAGAAACAGGAACCGATTGCCGCAAAGATCTGATTGGATCTAGCAAAGCAAAATTGCGCGGAAGGCTGGGGCCTGGGGTGCATACCTTTTGTTGCCATTCTGCTGGCTGGTTCCAATTTAGGAACCTGAAATCGAGGCGGCAATTCCCCGGTTGATCAATGAGGCTGCATACGCGGCTCCGAAACCGTTATCGATATTGACGACGGTCACACCGCTGGCGCAGCTGTTAAGCATGCAAAGCAGTGCCGCAACTCCGCCAAAGCTCGCTCCATATCCTACACTCGTTGGTACAGCAATCACCGGCGTGCTCACCAGCCCCGCGATGACGCTTGGCAAAGCGCCGTCCATTCCCGCTACGATAATCGCGACGGAACAAGATTCGATTCGATCCCGGGCTGCAAGCGCGCGGTGAATTCCCGCGACACCGACATCCTGGATGATCTCGACCCTGTTCCCAAAAAGCTCAAGTGTCACTCGAGCCTCTTCAACAACCGGTCGATCGGTCGTGCCGGCACTAACGACTGCTACCTTGCCCGAGAGACGCGGTAAGGGCGTTCGCTCGATCACGATACAGCGCCCAATCGACTCGAAACGTGCATCAGGAAGCATTTGAAGTACCTTTTCAAAATGCTGTGATCCGGCACGAGTGGCTAACGCAACCCCATTCTTTTCCACAAGCGCTTGAAGAATCTGCGTCAAATCTTCCGGAGTTTTGCCCTCGGCCAATGCGGCTTCCGGGAACCCCCTTCTCCCCAATCGATCGACATCCACTTTCGCAAAACCCAAATCGAGAAAGGCGGGCATAACAGCTATGGGACGGATGGCGAACGAAGTTCAGCAGCGGCCCCGAAATAAAGACGCATTGGAACCATGTCAGACCTTTGAAACCCATGCTTCTCGAAGAAGGCAAGCGACCCGTCACTGATTCGATCTGTCAAAAGCGTGATGCGCAAAAAGCTTTTCTGCTTTGCATACTCAAGGGCGTATTTTAGAAGTTCACTTCCCATGCCCTGGGCGCGAAAACTCTTCGATATAATCAGATCTTCCAGGAGGATCACAAACCCGCCCTCGGCGGTGCTGATCGTGAAAAGAAGGTTTATCATCCCGATAATCCCGTTGGCACTGCGAAGTACGAAGATTCTCCCTCGGCTCGGCTGTTCCAGGATCAGACGCAAACCGCGCATCTGGTTATTGTAATCCGGCCTGAAATCTTTCTCTTGCGAAAACAGGTCCATGAGCAATTCCGCCAACGACGGAAGATCCTCGATGGTAGCCGGTTCGATGCGTGTCAGTTCGTGCATGGGACCCGTAATCATTGCAAACGATCACTGTTTCTCAAAGTGAATTTCCTGCGATCAAGTGTGAAACCTCTCGACCGGCGCCCCGCTCCAACGCACTTTGTTAGGGCTTCGTTAAGCGGAAGAGTGGACCGCCCCGAATCGTATGACAATTTCCAAGGGAACTAACTCACATTTATGATCTGGTTGCTGATTGCGATCGTAAGTTATTTAATTGGCTCTATCCCAAGCGGGTATTTGGTGGCCCGCACTCAAGGCATCGATATCCGACAGCACGGCAGCAAAAACATCGGAGCAACAAACGTTTTGCGTGTTATGGGCCAGAAATGGGGGTACCTCGTTTTTTTCTGCGACTCGATCAAAGGATTTCTGGCAGTCAAACTGGGCCTCTTGATTGCGGCCCATTCTCTGTTAAGCCCCGTCCTGGGCGGAGTGATTGCGGCAATCAGCTGCATTCTAGGCCACAACTATACAATCTGGCTCGGTTTCAAAGGAGGCAAAGGGATCGCCACCTCCGGCGGCGTTGTTCTAGCGTTATTTCCAATTTCGCTTATTTCTTGGGTAGCACTTGTGTGGGTCGTCGTGTTCTACCTCGGTAGATACGTTTCGCTCGCTTCGATTTCCGCGGCGGTCGCTCTGCCGTTTGCAGTGTTATTAACTGTCGCGAAAACGGGAGCAGATTTCTGGACGCTGTTTGGTTTTTCGGTCTTCATTGCCGGCATGGCTATCTGGCGACACCAGTCCAATATTGTGCGCCTTATGAACGGCACGGAGTCTCGATTCGGAAAGAAGTAAGGGCCACCTTCCGATTCCCGTATTCATGCCAATGGACACCATCTCTATCATAGGCGGCGGCGGGTGGGGTACAGCATTGGCCGTGCTGATCGCGAATAAGGGGAATACTGTCCGATTGTGGGTTCGCCGCAAAGAGCTAGCTGAGGCTCTCGACCGGGAACGTGTTAACCAGCGATATCTGCCCGGAATCGCACTTCCGAAGTCGATTCTCGTCACAAGCGAACTTTCCGAGACAGCAAAGGCGGATATCCTCTTCTTTGTTACCCCGTCCACTGCGCTCCGGGAAGTTGCCGCCTCTCTGGCAGCCACTTGCTCCGTTCGCCGCGACACAATCCTACTTTCAGCGGTCAAGGGTATCGAATCCGGTACTGGATCGCGCATGAGCGAGATCTTGGCATCCACATTTCCCGGCCATCCAATTGCGGTATTATCGGGCCCCAATCACGCCGTGGAAGCGGCGAATTTCATGCCGACCGCCACGGTAATTGGCGCTTCACAGGAAGAGCTTGGAAACAAGCTACAGCGAGTCCTCTCCACCAGATCCTTCAGAGCGTACACCAGTTCGGACATCGTTGGCATCGAAATAGGAGGCGCCTTGAAGAACATTTTCGCAATCGCGGCGGGAATCGCGGACGGTTTGGGCTTGGGCGACAACTCGAAGGCTGCGCTGGTCACAAGATCACTCGCCGAAATGGCACGGCTGGGATTGGCACTGGGAGGAAAGAGAGAGACGTTCCAAGGGCTGAGCGGCGCAGGCGATCTCATCGTGACCTGTTTCAGTCGTCACAGCCGAAATCGCCGGGTCGGGGAACGTATCGGTCGCGGCGAACACCTGACAGAGATCCAAAATTCGATGCGGATGGTGGCTGAAGGCGTGCCAACCGCCAGAAGCGCCAAAGATTGCGCTATCCGGCTTGCGGTGACGACCCCGATCATCAACGAAGTCAATTCAATCTTGTACGAGAATGCGTTGCCGGCTATGGCAATGGAACGCTTGATCAGTCGAGCGTTCCGCCCGGAGGAAGATTAAACCCAAATTCGGAATTCAGATTTATGTGCTGAACCAGTGCCACCAGCCGATCGGCTAGCCTGCGACGCAGCACGATCATTCGGCTCGCAAAGGCCAATGCCTGAAAGATATCTTTCATCTGCTCGACTGGTTGCCCGAGAAATACGCCCGGGATCCGTTCGTCGTACCGGTCCGAGATCATCCTCGCGGTGATTAAAGGTATAGAATGCTCATGGCAAATCGAAGCGACCCGGGCGGACTCCATATCAAGCGCAAAGATGTCTCCCTTGGAGCGGAGGCGCATCTTCGTTGTAGGGTCGGCCACTGTGTCGACGCAAGCGAACCTGCCTCTCGCCTCAAAAATGCGTGCGATTTCAAGTCGTTCGGGTAGTCCCGGTGAACTGAAGTTTTCCGCGATAACAAAGTCGCCCGGCTCGAGCAGCGTACGAATGGCGCCAGCGAAGCCGGAGTTGATTACGAGGGCCGGCCGCAAATCCGTTAGGGCTTTTTGGAATTGATCCTCATTGCGAACTCCTATTCCGAGACGATAAACCGCAACCTCCTTCGAATCCAGGCGTCCAAGCACCGAATCGGATTTGGCGAGGCGTTGGGTCAGCCTCTTTTCGAATGAAACCCCCTCTTGCCGCAGCGCAAATGTCACAAAAACTCTGCGCACGGATCTACCCCGCTAACTTTGGAATCTCAGCCGTACCTGGACCAAAGCATTTTGACTGTCCCCCGCTCGCAGGTCGGCGACCGGCTGTTTCTCAGGATGCTTCAAAGCCTCCAGAAATTGATCTGTAAATCTCGGCGAGATTTCTGCCATCACGTCTGTTCCAGTATCATCCCCTATTCCCTGAATGGCTGCTCCACCGAACTTAGCTGCCAGCGCTTTAATTCTTTCGATCTCCTGCTCCAGGTTCCCTCTCTCAATTGTAAGTTCCACTTCGACGTCCGCCAGCGGCGGTAGTCCAATTTCTTGTTGCGCGGTGTTATGCAACAGATCCTTGAGCTTCGTAGTGTCGGGCGCAGGCTCCGGTCTTGCTTGAAGAAAAACGACCACCGCGACTCCCACGAACAATCCACCAGAGAAAACCGCTGCAAGTACAAGAATTTTTCGGTGGCCCTCACGCATTCAGAATCTTTTTTATTGCGCAATCAACCTCGATCGGCTGGAAATTTCAAATTGTGAATGAACTCGAAAAAGGCAAGATCCTGCTCACAGGGGGAGCCGGTTTCATCGGGAGCGCGCTCCTCTGGGGCCTCAACCGGCTCGGCCTTCAAGATATCCTGGTCTGCGACCAGCTGGGAGAAGATGAGAAGTGGCAAAACCTAGCGCCGCTCAGCTTCGATGACTACGTCTCATCAACGAAACTCATCGAGTTAGTGGAGGCTGATAGTCTGATTCTGAAAGAGGTCCGGTGGGTATTTCATCTTGGAGCTTGTTCGGCTACGACCGAACTCGATGCGGGCTACCTGATGGAGAACAACTATCGCTACACTAAAATGCTGTGCGATTGGGCCCTCGCTCATGATGCGCGATTTGTCTACGCATCTTCCGCTGCGACCTACGGCGATGGAGCCAAGGGCATGATGGATGACGAGACCGTTGTCGAATCGCTCCGTCCACTGAATCCATACGGTTATTCAAAACAAATCTTCGACCGCTATGCAAAACAGAAAGCACTCTTCTCCAAGATCGTCGGTCTCAAGTATTTCAACGTTTTCGGGCCCAACGAATGGCACAAGGGTGAGATGCGAAGCCTTGTCAATAAGGCCTACGATCAAGTCCTGGAAACCGGCAAGATCCGCCTCTTCAAGAGCTACAAACCAGCGTTCAAAGACGGTGAGCAAAAACGAGATTTCTTATACGTGAAGGATGCTGTCGACATGACCATTCATTTAGCGGTGACGCGAAGCGCCCACGGTCTTTTTAACCTAGGTTGTGGAAAGGCGCGTACATGGGTTGATCTCGCAAACGCCGTATTCGCAGCTCTCTCCCGGCTCCCTCAGATCGAGTTTATTGAGATGCCTGAGGTGATCCGCGAAAGATACCAGTACTTCACGCAAGCCAACATCGAGAAACTGAAAGCAACCGGATACCGGGGTCCAAAGTTCACTCTTGAGCAAGCCGTGACCGACTATGTGCAGAATTATCTCGTCCCGCGTCGGCATATGGAAATCTAGTGCACCGTCTCGCGTATAATCGGTGACGTTGCCGCAGGTCGGCAGGCTGTTTTTTGCAAAGGCGGTCCGAGCCGGACGGGCGATAACGCGACCATCTCTGGATGGATACGGGCCGAGTGAGCAACGCGGAAAAGCAGCCAACTGGCCACGGCTCGCACACTTGTTTGAATTTTGCAGATCGTCCGAAAATCATGGTGCAACTCGGCCAAATCAGAGGAAAATAAGGAATGTCTCTCAGCGAGCGAGCAGCGAAAGCGGCAAAAATAGCCGCGGAACCGCAGCTTTACAAGGTTTGCGAAGGATGTGACTCCATTGTGACCAAGCGAGTAGTCACTTGCCCAAGTTGCAACGGTTATCGTTTCCTAGAGGATTCAAACGTGGTCATTGAGCAGGCGAGAATCCTAGGCTCTCGAGAACAGCGAAGCGTCGTTACCGAGGATCTGCTCTGAGCCGCTACGCCCAGTTTGTCTCACCTCAGCCTGAACTCCGAATCCAGCGCGAGCGCCGCGGCTCCGATGATCCCCGCATCATTGCCTAAGGTTGCGGGAACCAGGTCGAGTTTCTCCCAAAATGTTTGTTCACAGCGAGTTCGGATCGTTTGCCGGATATACCCAAACAATCGTTCACCGGCTTGGGCAACGCCACCTCCGATTACGATTCGATCCGGATTGAGCAGCCAGATCACATTCGAGAGGCCAACACCAATCTTGGTTCCGATATCACGCCAGACTTTATCGGCAAGTTCATCTCCTTCGTCAGCTAGCTTGCATAAACGATCCAAATGGGCGTCTTCGTCGGACAAAGTCTTCCCCGCCTCCGCATATATCTCTTTGGCGCGTGCCGAAATCTGGCGATGCCCAACATACGCCTCGAGAGCCCCCTTGTTGCCATAGACAAAATCGACGCCGCGATAATCAATAGAGGTCTGCCCGATTTCTCCGGCTACCCAGGCGGCTCCTCGGTACAATCGCCCGTTTAATATCAGCGCCCCCCCCACCGCAGTGCCCAGTGTCACGCAGACCACGTTCGGTACTGACTGACCCGCTCCATGTTTCCACTCCGCGTAGGCCATTGCTTTGGCGTCATTTTCCAGGTTACCCGAAAGGCCAGTTCGCTCCATGATAATCGAGCGCAACGCGATGTCCCTCCACCCTTTCACGTTGGTCAGGTTCACCACGACACCTTCAACAGGATTGATAATCCCGGGGACTCCAACCCCGACAGCCTCAATCTCGGGATTCCATTCCTTCAGACGCCGGATTTCCTGAATGAAGGCGTCGATCAGCGCCTCTGTGTCACCATCCTGTCGGGTCTCAATCACGTTGCCTCTGAGGAGGATTTTGCCATCCCGGACGACGCCCGTTTTGGTACTTGTGGCTCCCATGTCGAAACCTATTGCGGTGGGGGTGCTCATGAATTGAAATTTCTTAACGCAATAACTCGCAAACCATCAAGAGTGAGATCCAAATCGACGATTTGCAACTCCGGAAGTTTTGCCGCAATCAGATCGGCATAACTGCCGGTTGCGACGATCCTTACTTTTCCGTCCAATTTCGCGACTATTTCCGTCACGATCTGCCGGACCAGACCTCGATAACCGTACACTGCCCCGGCCAGCATCGCATTTCTGGTACTTTTACCAATCACACTGACCGGTTCTTCCAGGTCGATCTTCGGCAACAGAGCCGTCCGCTGATACATGTAGTCCACCATTACGCCGAGCCCGGGTGCAATGACTCCCCCCTCGTACACGCCCTTGCCGGAAATAATATCAAAAGTCACCGCCGTTCCAAAATCAACTACGATGGCGGGAGATCCGTAACGCGCCGAGACTCCAACTGCATTTGCTAACCGGTCCGCGCCGATGCCGTGCGGATCCGAGAAATCTATCCCGATCCCCAAATCCAAATCCGAGGTGACCTCCGTCATCCGGGAACGAAGCAGATTCCGAAAAATTGCCGTTTTCTTCGGGACAACCGATCCGACAAGCGCGTAGCTAAAGTTCCATGTGCGGATGGCCCGCTTAACCCCCGGGATTGATAAGATCTTGGTGTTTAGCACCTTTTTTGCGAGCAGCTTTTCGTTATCCGCGAGCGCGAGCTTCGTTGAGGTGTTGTTCAAATTCACTAGTAAGAACTTTTGCATGGCATTTTACAGGGGCCGAGATGAACCCCAAAGTATAGCTCAGCCGAAAGCCGAGGACACATCAAAACGGCAGAACCCGTTAATCGTCCATCGTTGAAACCTGAATAAATTCCCCGTTAACATAAGAAATGCTTCATCTAACCCATCGGCCGCGCCGTCTCCGTTCGAGCGACAAAATGCGACAAATGGTTCAGGAAACTCGTCTGGACGTTCGTCAGCTGATCTATCCGCTCTTTATTTCTGAAAAAGTTTCGGGCCGGTCTGAAATATCGAGCATGCCCGGTGTCGCGCAGCTTTCCTTAAGCAGCCTGGATCAGGAATGCCACTCACTCGTCCAACTCGGGATCAACGCCATTCTGTTGTTCGGCATTCCTGATCAAAAAGATGAAAACGGATCCCAGGCATACGCGGAAACCGGAATCGTGCAACGGGCGGTTCGCGCGATCAAACAAGCAGCACCGGAGCTGATTGTGATCACAGACGTCTGCCTTTGTGAATACACCTCTCACGGGCATTGCGGCGTCGTTGCCAAGGAAGGGAACCGCTACGATGTCCTGAACGATGCTTCCGTGGAACTGCTGGTGAAAACCGCGATCAGCCATGCCGCCGCGGGGGCGGACATCGTGGCTCCAAGCGATATGATGGATGGCCGAGTAGGCGCTATCCGGACCGCGCTCGACGCTCAGGGATATACGAACGTCGCACTGATGAGCTACGCTTCGAAATTCTGTTCTGCATTTTACGGTCCCTTCAGGGACGCGGCTGAGAGCGCACCTCAATTCGGCGATCGGCGCACTTATCAAATGGATCCCGCGAACGCGCTCGAGGCGTTGCGCGAAGTCGCCTTAGACGTCGAAGAAGGAGCAGAACTCTTGATCGTAAAACCAGGCTTACCATATCTGGATGTTCTTTGGCGCGTGAAGGAACGCTTCGAGTTACCAACCGCGGTTTACAACGTGAGCGGCGAATACGCCATGGTGAAAGCCGCAGCGAAAATGGGTTGGATCGAAGAGCAACGAGCTGTCATGGAAATGATGACAGGCTTTCGCAGAGCAGGCGCTGACATGATCATCACCTACTGGGCAAAAGATGTCGCGGTTTGGCTGAACTCATGAAGTTCTTCCCTTCCCAAGGTGTGCTGCCAGTTTCGATCTTCAGCCGCAACTTCCCCTTCTAACACGTGTTTGATAGGTTGTATGAACCTGAGATCCCTTCTTCGGGCAGTCCCGGCGATGCTGTTCTGTGCCACGTTATTCACCACGTTCATCGCGAACGCAGCCTCTCCCGACCCGAGCCCGACTGCGAACGCGACGACAAAACACAAGCCTTCTCCGGATGCTATCAAAGCCGCCAGGTTGACTCGGCTAAAGAACCAGGTTGGTCTGACAGCCGATCAGGAGGCAAAAGCCAAACCGATCATCGATGCCTATGTCGACGAGCGGCAAGCTGCAAATGGCGATCGAGCGAAGTTGGTTGCCCTCAAGACGAAGTTCGATAGCGATATCAACGCGATCCTGACTCCGGAGCAGCAGAAAAAGCTGCTTGCCTCGAAAAGCGCCACCACCGAAAAAATGAAAGCCGCGCGCGCAAGGAAAGCAGCTGCCGGCGAGTCGCCCTCCCCGTCCAAAAGCAATTAGTTCTTATCTGCCTCAACCGGCGAAGCCGTGACGGCTTTCGCCGGGGTAGATCGGCGCAACGTCGTCGCTAGACCAAATGCGATTGCAATAACGACTCCCCCCACCAGGAACGGGGTGTTCCCGTATTGAATATTCGGACGGGTGTGATCGCCGGTGAGCAAAAATCCGGCGAGTACGGGACCAAAGACGCGCCCTAGACTACCGGCTGATTGGACAACTCCCATCACCCGTCCTTGGAGCGCGGCACTAGCGCTCTTGGAGGCGATAGCGTTCACGGTAGGTTGTGACAGACTGTTGCCCACCGCTAGGCCGGCAGTGAACAGCAGGAAAAGAGGAACGGATCGAGCAAGCGGCATCATCATCATGCTGACACACATGATGGCAAAGCCGGCAATTGCGAGGTTGACATCCCCGAAACGCTGAACCAGTCTGCCGATGCCTCCGCCTTGAATCCCGGCACCAATCAGGCCGACCATCACAAAGATATAGCTGATCTGGCTCTGATTTAATCCGAACCGTCGATGACTCACCTGAGGGTAGATCACGGTCACGACGGCGAAGCCAGCGATCGCGATGAAATAGATGGCCGTCACAACTCCAAGACGCCAGCCACCGGCTTGCTCGAAGATCTGCCTTAAATTGACCGGACCTCTTTCTCGCGCTGCATGCCTCTCTGGTTCCGGTAGCATGATCCACATCAGAACTGCGTTCAGAATCGACAATACTGCTGCAAACCAGAACGGTGCGATTACAGACCACTGGCTTAAAATACCGCCGATTGCCGGACCGAGAACGAAACCAATTCCAAAAGCGGCGCCAATCAACCCCATCCGTTTGGATCGATTTTCAGGAGCTGTAATATCCGCAATGTAAGCGGAGGCGGTCCCCACGCTGGCACCAGCTACTCCGGCCAGAATTCTCGCCAGAAATAACATCGCAAGGGAAATGGCGCCGGCCATCAGGATGTACCCAGTCGCCGATCCGATCAGGCTGCAAAGCAGCACCGGCTTACGTCCATACCGGTCGGAGAACCATCCCAGGACCGGGGAGGCCAGGAATTGCATGAAAGAGTAAGAAGCAAGCAGAATTCCAATTTGCCATTCGCTGGCTTGGAACCGCTGGGCGTACAATGGCAGGATCGGTATGATCATCCCGAACCCGATCAGATCGATAAAAACAATCGACAGAATACTGGCTAGCGGTGAGTTCTCCATCCTCCGAAAACTTCTGATGCCGCCGGCGCTCATCGTTTCTGCAATCCTTTCTGCTGATTCATTCCAAGGTCCCTTTCGTCACCCCCAATTGAAAATGGACCTTTATCTCACGCCAAACTTCCTCTCCAGGGATTTCTCCGTTTATTAATCGCCTGTACACCCGGATTAAGTGACCCGCTTCCGAACGGTTTTCGTTGAGAAACTCCACTCTGAATCGTCGCAATCCCGCTGCCAGCAATGCCTGAGCGCATTGGGCGCCGGATTGTGCCCGCGAATTGTAAACAGTGTTTCTACAACCCACGTCCGCTTTAACCAGATGCTCGGAACCGACCCGATCGCGCAGCTTAACCTCGTGCCGGTCGCAGGGACGGCCACAGCTTGTGCAGTCGTTGCCATTCGAGAGGAATGCGGCAAACACGCAGTGCTCCATATGAAACATCGGCATATGCTGATGGATAGTCAGCTCAAATCGATTTGCCGGCTCATACCGCAGTAATGAAAGCACCTCTTCGACATTGAGATCGTAGGAAATCGTGAGCTGATCGAGACCTCGCTGCGCAAAAAAGGTTGCCGTCAACGGATTGGCAACATTCAGCGAAAAATCGCCGTGCAATCGAAAGCCCTTGTAGCGGAAGAATGAGATCGACCCAAGATTACGAATCAACACGCCGTACGGTTGTGCGTTCTCAATCAATCGGAAAAACCCTTGCTCGCCGGATTTCTGAATTCGGGGCGTCGCGAGAAATGCGTGGGCGCGATCACCAATTATGTCGACGGCTTGCTGGTAAAGCCGCACATCTTCAAAATCGACGTAGATAGTTTGGACTCCTTCCTCCAGAGCGATCTCGATCTGATCGAAGCTCCGGCAAAGTACGATCAGTTCGGAGGACGTATGCCGGCCGGCTGTCGCGTCGACGAGTAGCCGACACAAAGCCGATTCCGACGGACCTCGAGGTGCTCGCTCCAAGACCGACGGCACTTCCCGGGTGGCGATCCGAACGAATAGCGGAGTGTTGGGCGATTTGCCTTTCCCAGAACGATGTTCATCAATTGCGGCATCCAACTTGGCAATCGCCCCCCGTCGGAGCCGGTTGATGAATCCTATCGGCATGAAAACGTCGCCCCGGAGATGGACGTCGAGTTTTCGCAAGATGTACCGCGTCTGACCCAGGCGGCTCAGCTGCTCGCGCAAAACTGTGCTGCTCAACTTCGAAGTCTTGGCAGGGCTGAGTTCGAGTTCTGAAGATACCTCGGCCGCGTGGCTGCCGGAAATGACGCGCAACTGGAGTGGACTACCGCTCTGTCCTGAGACGACCATGTCAACCGGAGTGCGCGCGCGTTCGGGTTCACGCGCGAAGGATTGTCGTAACTGCCGGTTAAGAACTGGGTCATCCGTTTTCCATAGTCGATCACCCACTTTCACCTGTTGAAAATCAATTTGCCCGTTACGAAAATGGAGCCGCCGAGATCGCACCTGGTAAATTCGGCCGCCCTGTTCATGCTCGGTATCGTCTCCGGCGTCAAACACAACGCCGTCCCCCGGCTTGATTTCTACCTCTGGATTAATCTCCACAAAATCCTTCCCAATATTCTGAACGAAGCCCACAAAAGCTCCGCGCTTTTTGCCGCATCGCCCGTTAACCAGTCGTTGATGGTTTACTCCGTGCAGCCAACCAGGATACAAACCCCGTGAGAAAGTCATCTCCAAGCTGTACAGATCTTGGTCCGGAATTCCGCACGCCTCACTTTCAGAGGCAATCGCAGACATCGCTCTATCTATCGCATCACGATAGACTCTGGTAACCGCCGCTACGTATTCTGGAGACTTCAAGCGCCCCTCGATCTTGAAGCTAGCCACCCCAAGGCGTATCAACTCGGGAATTTCCTCGATCCCTGCGAGATCTTGCGGAGACAACAGAAACCTTTTGTCGCCGAGATCTTTCAAACGGCCATCCACGAGCAGTTGGTACGGTAAACGACACGCTTGAGCGCACTCGCCTCGATTCGCGCTTCGTTGCCCGAGCGACTCGCTCGTCAGACATTGTCCAGAGTAGGCAACACAAAGGGCGCCGTGCACGAAAACCTCCACTGGAAATCCATCAGTCGCGAAGCGCTTCAACTCCCGCAACGAAAGTTCCCGAGCGAGCACGGCTCGAGTGATGCCTAATTCTCTCGCAAGCTGCAGGCCTTCGGGAGAGGTGATTGTCATCTGCGTCGAAGCGTGCAACTCCAATTCCGGCGCGACCTCGCGAGCTAGGCGCGCCAAGCCGGGATCCTGCACGATGATCGCGTCTACTCTAGCCTCCTCCAGCTTTATTAAAAGGCGTTCGGCTTCCCGGAGTTCATCGGTGAAAATTAACGTGTTGAAAGTCACATATCCGCGGACCCCGTAGCGGCGAAGGTAAGCCATGACCTCCACCAACTCCTCCGTTCGAAAATTATCGGCTCGCATACGAGCATTGAAGCGCTCCAGACCAAAGTAGATCGCGTTAGCGCCATTCGCGACGGCCGCGCGCAGGCATTCCCAATTGCCCGCGGGACTGAGTAATTCCGGCCCTCGATTCATTCGGCTACCCTAGCGCGAATCCGCCAAGGAGCAAAGTGACGGCCCCGCCCTGCTGTCGCGGCGTACAGGGAATTGTCCCCGCTTCCTTCTTCGATGGAGTAGATAAAGACGGTTCGCCTGCCCGCCAATCAACGATCCGTTAAGAGCCGATAGCAAAGGACTTGCTACTTTTCTTTGCTGCTGTTTTTTTGCCCAGTGCGCTTTCGCCCGACCGTAACAATCTGGTTTATCGTGTTAGCACCGTTCCTGACGTTCTTCATGTTGGCGGTCGGGTGGCTCTGGGGACTATCCATTTTGTTCGCCTCTCATTTGTTGCTGGTGGCGGTTACCACGATCCCATCGCTTCAAGGGTTCGGACCAGTCCTAACCAAGTATTCCACAACCACGAAAACAGCGTGGCTGACCATTGACGATGGACCGGACCCAGACACAACCCCGCAAATTCTTGGCTTGCTGGAAAAATACGGCGCTCGGGCGACCTTTTTTTTGATCGGTGCAAAAGCGGCCAGACATCCAGAACTGACCCGCATGATCCTCCATGCGGGCCACACGATTGGTAATCACACTCAGACCCATCCAAGATTCAGTTTCTGGCGGTTCGGTCCGAGAGCTCTTGCGCGGGAAATCGACGGCTTTGAAGCCACAATCGCTTCGATTGGGGTGGCCGCGCCGATCTGGTTTCGAGCACCAGCCGGATTGAAAAATCCGTTCCTTCATCCGATTCTGGCAGCGCGGGGTCTTCAATTAGTCGGCTGGAGCGCGAGGGCATTTGACACTCAGATCGATGATCCCAAAAGAATTGTTGAACGCATCAAGCGATCGATTGTCTCCGGCGCTATCATTTTATTTCACGAAGCCCACCGGCCAACGGTCTGTCTTGAGGCGTTGGAACAGTTGCTGCGGGAGCTTAGCGCAGAACAGTTCAGACTAGTTCTTCCTCAATCGAGCCAATTGCTTCCCCGTCGACGGCCAGTCTCTTGGAAAACCCTCTTGAATGCGAACAGGTCCAGGCGACACTTTGGATGCATGGATCAGTACTACGTTGTACTTGCGGAGGCTTTGCGGGATCGGCTCGCCGTCATAGGCGATCATCCGTTTCGAGACCAGAATCCAGACGCTCACTTGGAAAGATTGAAGCAGGCCTCTCAACGAATCGAAGAACTACGGACTAGGTTGCCGCCGGATGCCGATCCGATGCTCGCTCACTATCTAGGCAGGATGAGCCTGAGTAAAGCGCTCGAAGTTGTCCAGGAACGTTATCTCCGGTAAAATTTCACGAGCGCTGTGGGCAGTGAGATTTTCGGCTTAGGGCTACCGTCCGATGCAAATCGCCGTGCTCGCGGACATCCATGGAAATCTGCCGGCTCTGGAAGTAGTCGCAGCAGAGATCGACCGGCTCAACCCGGACTTAGTCTTTGTGGCCGGAGATTTTCAGAACCGCGGACCGAACCCCCGCGAGGTGACTGAATTTGTCGCGCAATCGGGGTGGACCCTTTTGCGAGGGAATCACGAAGATTACGTGATCCGTCAGAGCCAGAAATCTCGAACCCAGGACATCAGGGACTATTACAATTGGATGCCCGCTCGGTGGACTGCCGATCTAACGAGCGATTTTGTGGAGTCGATCAGCCAGTTGCCCATTGCGACGACGCTGATTGGACCGGACAAGCTTTCGATCACCGTCGCCCACGGTTCCGCAAGATCGAACCACGAAGGCTTCTTCCCGACAACCACGGAGGCGAAGGCCAAGGAAATGATCGGCAGCGATCCGCCCGGGCTTCTTTGTGTCGGTCACTCTCACCTTCCTTTTGTTCGTCAGGTGAACGCTACGCTTCTGGTCAACGTTGGAGCCGTAGGATTCCCTTTTGACGGCGATCGCCGCGCGAGTTTTGGACTGATTACTTGGGACCGCGATCGCTGGAAAGTTGAAATTCGCCGGATCGAGTATGCTGTCGAGGAAGTACTCGCGGAATTCGAGAGGGTGAACTTCTATCAAGGGGCGGGTCCGCTCTCCCACCTGATTCGCCGTGAGCTGGAATCGGCCCGTCCGCATCTGATGCCATTCGAATGTCTGTTCGGATCGCTCCTCCGCGAGCGCAAGCTAGCGGTCGAGGACGCCGTCGAAGCGTATCTGGAGATGTCTCAGTCAGAGATTGAGGAGCAGTTCCTCCACATCTTCAAAAAGTGACTTTCAGCTCTACCGGACAACACGCGGCGTTGACAAATATCCCTGCGCTCATCGCGAGTAAAGCTCGACGACGAGTTGCTCATTCACCACTGGAGCGATCTCTTCGCGGGAAGGAATTCGCATCATCTTACCGTGGAATTGGTCCTTGTCGACCACAAGCCAATCCGGCACCGGCTGGATTTGGGTCAACTCAAGATTTCGAGTGACCAATCGCCGCGAACCGGGTCTGTCCTCGACTGCCACCGCATCCCCCGGTTTCAGATTATAAGAAGATACGTTCACCTTCCGATTATTCACAGTTACATGTCCGTGGGACACCAGTTGGCGAGCTGCTCCGCGCGAATTCGCAAATCCGAGTCGATAGACCACATTATCGAGCCTGGTCTCCAGCATCTGCAGCAAGGTCTCACCGGTTACACCGCGTTTTCGCAGAGCGGTTTCGAAGTAACGACGAAACTGCCGCTCCAACAAACCATACATGTGCCGCATTTTCTGTTTTTCGGCGAGAGCGGTTGCGTAGTCCGATTGCTTCCGACGAGATCCCTTGGGACCGTGCATACCGGGCGGATAATTCTTCCTCTCCAGTGCTTTACTCGAACCGAACAGAGCGATTCCGTACCGACGACTGATTTTCGATTTGGGGCCAGTGTAACGAGCCATAAGTAAATTCCCTTTCGAATCAAACGCGGCGCTGTTTCGGGGGACGACAACCGTTGTGCGGGACAGGTGTAACGTCTCGAATCACCGAAATATCTAGGCCGATGGCCTGAATCGCGCGAACCGCGGACTCGCGTCCGGCCCCAGGACCTTTGACCAGCACTTCAACTTCCTTCAGACCGTGTCCCATGGCTTGCCGGCAGGCATCCTGAGCTACTAACTGCGCAGCGTATGCAGTGCTCTTGCGGGATCCCTTGAAACCAACTTTTCCCGCGCTGGACCAACCGATTACGCTGCCGTTCAGATCGGTGATCGAAACGATAGTATTGTTAAATGTAGCGAGCACATGCGCAACTCCCGCAGAAACGTTCTTACTCCCTTTCGCCTTAACGATCTTTGGCTTTTCGGCATCACCGCCGTCCAGTGAGAGACTTACCTTGGCGCCTTCGGTCGGCCCGCTTTCCTTCTTGGTCTTGGCCTTCGGAGTTCGTGTCGGCTTGGCAGGCTCAGCGGCCGGTGCTGGCGCCGGCGCCACAGGTGCCGGCGGATCAGACGAAATCGCTGTAGAACCTGCGGCTGCGGAATCTTTTTTAGGAGTCGGCGTTGGTGTCGCAGTTTGATTGGGCATGCCTTGGTCCCCGTCGGGCTAAACTTTTCCTGCTTTGGCGTCTTTGTTGCGCTGCACACCAACTGTCTTGCGGGGACCTTTCCGGGTCCGAGCGTTGGTTGAAGTTCTTTGTCCGCGAACGGGAAGTCCCCGAATGTGCCGTGTTCCTCGATAGCATCGAATCGCCTGCAATCGCTTCAGGTTGCCTTGAATATCGCGTCGCAGATCCCCCTCGATCAGTAATCCACTCCCATTGATCGCATGAACGATTTCGCCTAACTGTTCCGGCGTGAGATTTTTCGCGCGCACGTTCGGGTCAATGTTTGCTTGCTCAAGGACCTTTTTGGCGGTTTTGGGCCCGATGCCATAAATGTAGGGCAGCGAAGCTTCGATCCGTTTATCTCCAGGTATATCAACTCCAAGTAATCGAGGCATATCCTATCATTGGTGGTGTCCGCATGGACAAATCAATCGCAACTGCTTCATCCAGGCAGTTCAACCCTGTCGCTGTTTGTGCCGTGGATTTTTACAAACCACACGGACGACGTTTTTTCTTTTTATAATCCTGCAGCTCTCACAAAGCCGTTTCACAGAAGGTCGCACTTTCATCCAAATCCGTCCTCAGGGGACAAAAAAACGCACCCCGAGGGGTGCCCTCTCAGGAGCGTTTCTCTTAAAAATATTCTTACTTTTGCCGGAACGTTATCCGACCCTTGGTCAAGTCGTAAGGAGACATCTCTACCATAACTTTATCCCCTGGCAAGATCCGAATGAAATGCAATCGCATTTTCCCAGAGATATGCGCCAGAATCCGATGTCGATTGGGTAGCTCCACCCGGAACATCGTATTGGGCAGCAACTCAACTACCTTGCCCTCAACTTCGATGACGTCTTTTCGCGCCATGTCAAGATTTCTGGTTCACCTTTCGTCACCAAAACTGTGTGTTCAAAGTGTGCGGAAGGCAAATGGTCAGCCGTAACAACCGTCCAATCGTCGTCCAGCACTTTGACCGCCGCGCGGCCCATATTGACCATTGGCTCAATGGCAAGGGTCATTCCCGCTCTTAATTTTGCTGTAGCGCCAGGGGTGCGATAATTTGGGATCTGTGGTTCTTCATGAAGATGGCGTCCAACGCCATGCCCCACAAACTCCTTGACCACGCTAAACCCATTGGATTCCACTTCGTCCTGGATCGCCGCACAGAGTTCGTTCAGGCGACGGCCTTCGCGCGCATTTTCTATCCCCTTGCTCAGCGCATCTTCGGTCACCGACAGAAGCCGCTGCACATCGTCTCTCACTAATCCGATCGGAATAGTGGCTGCGGTGTCGCCCACGAAACCGTCCAATACAACGCCGATATCCAGTTTCACGACGTCCCCGTACTGAATACGCCGGGAGCCGCCGATTCCGTGAACCACCTCGTCGTTTACAGAAATGCAGATGTGACCCGGGAACCGTCTGTAACCGAAGAAAGCGCTCTTGCAGCCCGCTTGCTCCATTAGTTTCGCGCCTGAGTGATCTACATCCTTCGTGGTTATACCCGGACAGAGCATCGCAGAAAGCTTCTCAAGAATGGCACTTGCCAGCTTGCAAGAGGCTCGCATCTTTTCAATTTCCTGCGGTGTCTTGATTGGGATCATCCGATAATCAACTCGCTCACATCCTTAAAAAACTGATTCTCCCGCACGGCTCGCATCCACGCCGCGCCAATATACTTCCTCTATCATAAAAGTCTGTCACCGGAACTGTTTTCCCTGTACTCCTCCCTCCGGCGCGTGAAAGCGCTACCGGTATCATCCTGGCGAGCCTCCAGTTGATCCGAAGGTTCGGACAGGATCAATCGCCTCTCTAATATGGCGTCTGAACGCTGATCACTTTCCCGCAATTGGAAGATGCGAATCTTAGCAGCACTGCTGGTGGATCACAGCCGGGGGGAGCTCCGACGAAATCGCGGTTCGAGCGCCAACTTGCGCGTGGAGAGTAAGGCCTAGAAATGCTCGATTTTTCCTTACCATTTCAGAAAACCCATCGAACAAAACCGAGTATCATCTTGTCGAGCCAAGCGCCAACAGCTGCAAAACCATTTGGTCCGGAGTCAGGCTACCAGTGGAAGTGATCTTCGCGGTCTCGATTCCCATCGAAGTTCCGCTTTTTCCCTCCGCTCCAAGAATCGCTCGTCGACGCGGCTGGAATACCGACCCGTTTCTGTAAGGATTCTCTGCGGGTCCCTTTTTCCTGCAGCTGGCAGCCCTAGGAAAACGATTCGCTTCTTCCCCCTTCTCCACTATCTCTGGTTCACAAATATTGAGACAGCCACGCCCGCGACGGCTAACAGTGCGAAAGCCACCCACATCCATAGAAGAACTCCCTCTTTCACCACTTTACCCGTTCCACCAACAGCGCGTTCGAAGCGGCCCCGAATGCGTCCTTTTCGTAAGAACCCGTCGTAATGCCGCTGAATGAGGTAAGTCTCCACCTGCCGCATTGTGTCCAGGAGGACGCCGACAATGATCAAGAGACTGGTGCCGCCAAAGAAGCGTGCAGTCATCCGTGGAACACCCAGCCAAGTGATCATGGTTTCCGGGATCACCGCGATAATCGTCAGGAAGAAGGCGCCTGCAAATGTCAACCGAGTCAATGTATATTCGAGAAATTCCGCGGTCGGTTTCCCCGGCCGATACCCAGGAATGTAGCCGTTATATTTTTTTAGATCATCCGCTATCTGCGTCGGCTGAAATTGAATCGCAACCCAGAAATAGCTGAAAAAAAAGATCAGGGCTCCAGTCAGAACATAATGCCAGAGCCCGACAGCTAGGGCGTTGGAAAGTGTTACGGCCCATTCCTGATTTCGGAATGCCATGCTCAGAATCGTGGAAGGAAAAAGCAGGATAGCCTGCGCAAAAATCAGCGGCATTACTCCAACAGAGTTGACCTTCAATGGCAGATATTGCGTTTGGCCGCCATAGACTTTCCGGCCAACAACACGCTTGGCGTACTGAATGCTGATCCTCCGCTGTCCTTGTGTCAGGGCTATCACCGATGCAACCACCAAAACCAGGAATGCGATCATCAAAACCAGCACAATCGGACTCACCCGGGTGGGAGCGCCACCGGTGGGCACGAAGGTGTTCCAGACCTGTACCAAAGCGCCCGGCAGTGACGCAACGATCCCGACGGTGATGATCAACGACGTTCCATTGCCGATCCCTCGCTCGGTAATCTGGTCGCCAACCCACATCAGGAACATCGTGCCCGCACTCAACGTCATCGTGGCAACAATCTGAAAACCGAGACCGGGGTTCTCAACTAATGGCCCCAGCCGGGCCGTCACCGATTCGATCCCTTGTAAAAAGGGATTGGAGGAAGGATTCTGCATAGAGACGGCTAGCAGATAACCCTGGAAGATACAGAGCGCGAGAGTCACGTATCGAGTATATTGGGTAATCTTTTGCCGGCCGCCGTCTTCACGAGCCAGCTTGTTCAGACGCGGTATCACGGCAGTCAGTAGCTGCATCATGATTGATGCGCTGATGTAAGGCATGATCCCAAGAGAAAAAATTGCGCAATGCTCAAGCGCACCTCCGGCAAAAATATTGAAAAGAGCAGCGACACCCCCTCCCGCCGATTTCGAAAGCGAGGTCTGAAACCACTCGTTCAGAACGTGAGCATTTACTCCAGGTATCGTAATCGCAGCGCCGGCTCGAACGATGACCAGCATAGCGACCGTAAACAGAATGCGTTGCCGCAGTTCCGGAATTTTGAAGATATTCGTGAATGCGGAAATCATGGGGCGAACGACTCGAACTAACCGCGAATAATTACAGTTCCCCCGGCGTTTTCAATCCCCTGCTGTCCGGTTTTACTGAATTTGTCGGCTTCGACCGTCAATTTTTTGGTGAGTTCGCCACGGCCCAGAATCTTCAATCCATCATATTTTCCGTTCACCAGCCCTTTTTCGCGGAGCACCTGCTCGGTGACATGAGAACCCTCTTCGAACTGTTCGAGGTCGCCCAGATTGACAAGCGCATAAGAGGCCTTGAACGCCGCGTTATTAAACCCCCGCTTTGGCAAGCGCCGAATAAGCGGCATCTGACCGCCTTCGAACCCAGGACGGATGCTTCCTCCTGAACGAGCCTTTTGGCCCTTATGACCTTTGCCGCTCGTTTTTCCGTGGCCGGAACTCTCGCCGCACCCTAGGCGCTTAACCCGGTGCTTCGAACCTGGGCGAGGTTTTAATTCATTTAGCCGCATAATCAATGAGTTCTCGAAAGAGACGCGCTTCTGTGCGTCGGGATTCTTGTGGTCGGTCATCGTCGGAGTCGCAGAAGTGCGTTCTTACCTGCTTTCTTTTCCGCGAAGTCTGAGTATATCCTGGCGGTGCCGAAGCCCTCGCAAAGCTTCGATGGTGGCCTTAACAACATTCGCGTGATTACTTGAACCCAGCGACTTGGCAAGCACATCTTTGATGCCCGCCGCTTCCACAACCGCCCGCACTCCGCCCCCCGCAATCACGCCCGTACCAGGAGATGCGGGCCGCAACAGAACTCGCCCACCGCCAAATGCTCCGATCACCTCATGCGGAATCGTGTTTTCGTAAACAGCGACGGCCACCATCGATTTCCGGGCGGATTCGGACGCTTTGCGTATTGCTTCCGAGACTTCATTCGCTTTGCCAAACCCATATCCCACACGCCCCTTGTGGTCACCCGCGACGATCAAAGCGCTGAAGCTGAAACGGCGACCACCCTTGACCACTTTCGCGCAGCGATTGATAAACACCACTTTCTCAGTCGTGTCGCCTTTTTGCCCCCCTCGATCACTCGTATTGTCTGTCCGACGATTTCTTCCGTCAGTTGCCATATATATTTCTGCGGTGGAGGCGAGTAGCTCGCTACTCCGATTCCCACCAAAATCTGAGTTCTAGTGTACCCTAGAACTCCAAACCAGCGGCACGAGCCGCATCGGCCAATGCCTTTACTTTTCCGTGATATCTAAATCCTCCGCGGTCAAATACCACGGCTTTGATGTTTTTCTGCAGACTTCTTGCAGCGATAAGCGCACCCACTTTTCCTGCTGTCGCCATATTCGCATTCGTCCGACGACTCCCTTTCACGCTCGATTCGACCGTTGAAACGGCAGCCACAGTCTTACCGGACGAGTCGTCGATCACTTGTGCATAAATGTGCTGGCCCGAAAAATGAACCGCGAGACGCGGACGCGTCGGTGTCCCCGTCACCCGCCGGCGAATCCGTGTATGTCGTATCTTAATGCGGTCAATCGCTTTCATTCTTCCTAAAGGACAGATCATTTTCTCCCATCTGCCTGCATCGTTGTTACTGGACCGTCTTGCCTTCCTTGCGAAGGATCTGCTCGCCAGCGTACCGGATCCCTTTGCCTTTGTAGGGCTCCGGAGGATAGTAAGAACGGATATCGGCGGCTACCTGGCCGACCGCCTGTTTATCGATTCCTTCGATCAAAAGTTTTGTGTTCTCCTGAACCGTAATTCTTATTCCGTCCGGAATGGGAAACACCACCGGATGCGAGAACCCGATGCTCAAGTTCAAATTCTTGCCCTGCACCTGCGCGCGAAAACCGACACCATGGATTTCCAGACCTTTTTGGAAACCTTGGCTGACGCCGACGACCATGTTGTAAATCAGACTTCGCGAAAGCCCGTGAAGCGCTTTGACAGCTCTGGTTTCGGTATCCCGATCCAGAACCGCTTGTTTCCCGTCGACACGAAGTTTGATCGAGTCCGGCAAAATCCACTCCAACTTACCCCTGGGACCTTCCACCTTGACCGAACCAGTCTCGGAAACGGCCAACTTTACTTTCTCAGGAATTTCGATCGATTTTTTGCCGATACGAGACATGTCAAGACCTCCTCACCACACCACCGCCAACAATTCGCCCCCTAAGCGTTCCTTGCGAGCCTCGCGACCGGTAATAATGCCACGTGAGGTCGAAAGGATCGAGACGCCCAGACCTCCAAGCACGCGTGGAATTTCGGTTGAACCGACATATTTCCTCAGCCCGGGCTTGCTGACCCGTTTAAGCCCACTCAATGCCGGAGTACGATTCACGAACTTCATCGTCACCTTGATTTGAGCGGGCTTGCTTTGCGTATCGACTTCAAATTCGGAGATGTATCCTTCCCGCTTCAAAATCCGAGCAATCTCTTCTTTGATTCGGGAATAAGGCGCCGAGACATCGGTGCGGTGCGCGCGAGAAGCGTTGCGAAGGCGAGTCAAAAAATCTGCGATCGGGTCTGAAAGGTTACTCATCAATGGTTCTCCTCGGGAGAGGCCTTCGTGGGTTGCTTCTTGTCGCTAAATGGTATGCCCAACTCGGTCAGGAGCGCCTTGGCCTCCTCGTTCGTTCTCGCCGTGGTGACAATTGTGATGTCAAACCCGACGGTGCGCTTTATCTTATCAAGATCCACTTCTGGAAACATTGATTGATCGTGGACCCCCAGTGTGTAATTGCCATGGCCGTCAAATGCCTTCGGAGATATTCCTCGAAAATCTCGGATTCGCGGTAAGGCCATTTTAATTAGGCGCTCCAGGAATTCGTACATCCGATCTCCCCGCAATGTCACTTTTGCGCCGATTGCCTGCCCTTTCCGAAGCTTGAAATTGGAGATGCTCTTTTTCGATTTGGTCTCTGCAGCCTTCTGACCCGTGATGATCGCAAGCTCCCTTTTGGCATCTTCAAGAGCCTGTTTCAGGTCGCTGACACTAGCGGGAATACACGTGTTCACCACCACTTTGTCGACCTTCGGCACCTGGAAAACGTTTTTGTACCCCAAGCTCTTGCTGAGAGCCGGTATCACTTTGGTCTGATACTCCTTGTACAGTTCTGGTTGCATTCTTTACCCTCCCCGACTTTTTTTTGCGGGCTTGGCCACACGGGATTCGACCAGTTTCACATTCGAAATGTGGATCGGACCTTCACGAGTGATAATCGCGCCGTTCGGACTGTCCTGAGATTTGCGCTGCGTTTTTTTGATTAACCGTACTCCCTCGATCAGGACCTGCCCCTTCTTCGGTAAGACCGCCAGCACCTTTCCCGACGCTCCTTGATGGTTGCCGGAGATCACCTTGACCTCGTCTCCTTTTTTTACATGAAATCGCAGCTTGCTCATAAGACCTCCGGAGCGAGCGAAATAATCTTCATGAAATTCTTTTCCCGCAATTCCCGGGCTACCGGTCCGAATATGCGGGTCCCCCTGGGGTTTAAATCCTTGTCGATAATGACAATCGCATTATTATCAAAACGCAGGTAGGAACCATCGTCCCGCTTTACCGGTTGCTTGGTCCGCACTACCACTGCCCGGACTACCTCACCTTTTTTCACTGTGCCGTTCGCCGCCGCTTCTTTCACGTTACAAGTGATGACATCCCCAATTGAGGCGTAGGGAGTTTGTTTACCAATGACCCCTATCATGGTTGCCATACGCGCACCGGTATTGTCGGCCACATCTAACCTGGAACGAATCTGGATCATGATCTAACCTTTCCAAATTAGTGTTTCAATATTTCGACCAGTTGCCAGCGTTTCAATCGACTCAGAGGTCGGGTCTCTTGAACACGCACCAAATCCCCAATCGAACACTGGTTCTTCTCGTCGTGCGCATACAATTTCTTGGTCCGCTTCACAATTTTCCCGAATTTCGCATGCGGGACTCGGCGAACAACCGCGACCACGATCGTTTTCTCCATTTTGTTGGAAACAACCTGACCCACTCGGGTCTTCCGAAGATGCCGCTTTGGAGTTTCAGACTGCTGCGTTGGAGCGGCTGGGATTGCGGACGTCGCAGTGCCATCGTCGGACAAACCGGCGCCTTCGCCCGCTGCAGCAGTACCTTCCTCACTCACAGTCTCCTCACTCATATTTACTTTCTAGTTCCTGCGGACGACACTTAGGCCGGCTTGGTCGGCAGCTATTCATTTCCTGGCGCGTTCAGCCAGTATCGTTTCGATGCGAGCCACCTCTCTGCGACTTGTCCGAATCACGCTCGGTTTCTCCGTCGCGCCTGTCTGTTGCTGCAGGCGGAGATTAAAAGAGTCTTTTCGCAGCTCGTAACGCCGAGCAAACAGCTCTTCATTACTTAATTCGCGCAGTTCCTTGATTTTCATGGCTGAATTGGCCTGGATCACTAAGTAACCACCGCTCGCTGCCGGCTGATAAATCTGGTTTTGACGGGAAGCTTTGTCGCGGCCAGCCGTAGTGATTCCCGAGCAACCGATTCTGTCACGCCGTCCAATTCGAAAAGAATGTTGCCAGGCCGAACCGTCGCGACCCAGAACTCTGGATTGCCTTTACCCTTCCCCATTCGGGTTTCCGGCGGTCGCTTCGTCACTGATTTGTCAGGGAAAATCTTAATCCAGAGCTTCCCTTTTCTTTTCATATTACGAGTCAACGCAATGCGAGCCGCTTCGATCTGTGTGTTGGTGATCCAAGCCCGATCAAGCGTTTGCAAAGCGTATTCACCAAAGGCAATCGAGATGTTTCGGCTGGCGTTGCCGCAGCGACTTCCTCGCTGCGTCTTCCGGTACTTCACTCTCTTTGGCATCAAGGGCATACGATATCTCCACGGTGAAACTTATTGCCGGGGCCCTGGGGTTAATTCATGTGCACCCTCTCTCTTCTGCGTCTGCAGGTCGGCCACCGGTTCCGGTTTGCAGATCCAGCATTTCACTCCAATTTTGCCATACACGGTGTTCGCCTCAGCAAATCCATAATCGATCGGCGTGCGGAGTGTGTGCAAAGGTATCTTGCCTTCGCGGTACCATTCAGCCCGTGAAATTTCCGCACCACCGAGGCGCCCGGAACAGCGAATTTTGATGCCCAACGCCCCGAAATCCATCGTCGTTTGCACCGCCTTCTTCATCGCCCGGCGGAACGAAATACGACGCTCAATCTGCAACGCGACATTCTCGGAAACCAACTGCGCATCCAATTCCGGAGTCTTTATTTCCTGAATATCAATTTTGACCTGTTTCCCCCCTGACATCCGCGTGATTTCTTCGGTCATCTTCTCGATCTCAGCTCCTTTGCGGCCGATCACAATACCTGGGCGGGCCGTAAATATAGTCACCCGGATGCTGTTCCATGCGCGTTCGATCACGATTTTCGACACAGCTGCCATGGAAAGCTTCTGCTTCACAAACCGCCGGATTCCTAAGTCGGCATGTAGAAACTCCGGAAACTCCTTCGTGGAGGCATACCAACGCGACCGCCATTCTTTGTTTAGGGCAAGGCGAAACCCAATCGGATTAACTTTCTGTCCCATGCTAGTCTTTCTTTTCTACTGACTTGGCCTCGCTTACCGGCTCGCTGGGGCCGGTCGGCCCGTCAATTTTCTTCGGAGCTTTTCCGCTCGGGATCGCTTCGTTTGCCGGCCGCCTTTGTCCGGCTTCATGTGTTGCTTTCGGCTTCCGGCCTTCCCGGCCGGTCTCACGCCGTTTTGCACGTTTCGCCGGAACCTTCGGTGTTAATTCGTCGCTCAGTACGATCCGGATGTGGCTCGTGCGCTTCCGGAGGGGACTTGCACCACCGCGGGCGCGCGCGCGAAACCGTTTGAAAGTTGGGCCTTCTCCCACAATAGCCTCTTTGACGAGAAGAGTGTCCACCTTGAGCTCAGCGTTGTTTTCAGCGTTGGCGATCGCGCTCTTCAACGTCTTTTTGACCAAAACAGCCGCCTTTTTCGGACTGAAGGCCAAAAGATCCAGTGCCTCGGAGGCTGACTGACCCTGGATTTCACGTGTCACTTCTCGCGCCTTGAACGCTGAGATGCGCGCAAATCGATATGTGGAGGTTACCTGCATTTCGTTTACGTCTGAACCGGACGCCCTTTTACTTCGCCACCTTGGCCGTATGAGCACCATGCTTCTTGAAGCTTCGGGTAGGCGAAAATTCGCCGAGTTTATGCCCAACCATATTTTCAGTCACAAACACTGAGTTAAAAATTTTGCCGTTATGCACCAGGAAAGTGTGGCCTACAAAGTCAGGTGTAATCATTGACCGACGCGACCAAGTTTTGATCGGCCTCTTTGCGGCGCCACCACCACTCATCTTCTCGACCTTTTCGAGAAGCCTAACGTCTACGAATGGACCTTTTTTTAAGGATCGGGACATAGATTACTTCGTCTTTTTCGTGCTCTTCCGGCGCTCGATAATCACCGAGTCGCTTGGCTGGTGTTTGCGGCGGGTTTTAAACCCTTTGGACAACTGACCCCAAGGACTGACAGGATGATGCCGCCCGCCGCCACCTTTGCTTTTTCCCTGGCCACCACCCATCGGGTGGTCGATCGGGTTCATCGCCATACCGCGAACGTGCGGGCGCCGGCCCAGCCAACGGCTCCTCCCCGCTTTGCCGCTTGAAACATTCATATGCTCGACGTTGCCGACTTGGCCGATAGTCGCATACGCGTTCTCATGAATGCGCCGGATTTCACCCGACGGCAGACGGACCAACGCGTATCCTGCTTCGCGATTGCTCAAAATGGCCTGCTGACCGGCACTGCGAGCGACTTGGCCGCCTCTGCCCGGAATGATCTCCACATTGTGAATGGTTGTTCCCAAGGGAATAGCTTTAAGCGGCAGAGCATTCCCCAGATCCGGAGCCACGTGGTCGCCGGCGATCACTTTTGCGCCGATCTTCAGCCCGATGGGCGCAAGGATGTAAGCCTTCTCGCCCCCGGGATATTGAACGAGAGCGATACGGGCCGAGCGATTCGGATCGTACTCGATGGCCTCCACGGTCGCCGGCAGATCACGAAGTTTTCGCTTGAAATCAATAATGCGATATTTCTGTTTGTGCCCGCCTCCAATGTGGCGCGAAGTCAGGCGCCCACTGTTGTTTCGGCCACCTGACCTTTTTCGTGGCTCGAGCAGAGATTTCTCGGGTCTCGCTTTTGTAATCTCGTCGAACTCCGAGGTTTGTTTGAAGCGCTGCGTCGGAGTGAGCGGTCTGAAATTCTTTAATGGCATGGTTTCAGCCTCCTGCTAGACGAGGTCAATTTTCTCCCCTCTAGCGAGCGTCACGATCGCCTTTTTCCAGTGCGCCCGCCTGCCGAAATCGGCTCGGCGTTCCCGCTTCTTTTTTCCGGCGTACTGGGCGGTGTTAACACGGACAACTTTCTTTCCAAAAAGTTCCTGGATCGCCTGCTTTATCTCGAGCTTATTGGCGCGCGGATCGACCCGGAAGACGTATTGGTTATTCTTTTCGCTCAGCAAACTCGCCTTCTCCGTAAGCCGGATATTGTGAATCAAGTGGGTCGGCTCATTCATGCCAATCTCTCCGCTAGTCTGGCCAAGGCCTCTCTGGTCACGATAATTTTTCGGAACGCGAGCAACTGTTCTGTATTCACTTCGGCCGCAGTGTTCAACAGTACCGGTTGAATATTTCTGGCGGCTTTGTAAGTGGCATCGTCAAATTGCGTCGCGACCAGAAGAACCTTGCGCTCTTCAGTCTGCGATTTCAGGAACGAGATAAACTCTTTGGTTTTCGGTGTAGCCACCTTGATGTGTTCGGCAATCAGCACATCGCCCGCAATGATTCTGGAACTGAGCGCCTTCAGCAAAGCAAGACACCTGATCCTTCTGGGCACGTTCCTTGAGTAATCCCGCGGTTTCGGGCCGAAAGCCACGCCTCCGCCCGACCACACCGGCGATGAGGTGTAGCCGGCACGCGCTCGCCCGGTTCCTTTTTGCCGCCATGGTTTTTTGCCCGAATAAACAACTTCCGCCTTCGTCTTAGTGTTTGCACTACCGCTTCTACGGTTTGCCCGGAGAGCAACCACGACATCGTGCAGAGCTTGGGTACCGCGCCCATTTTCGATCACCCTAATCTTTGCATCCTTGGCGGCAGCAATCGTTAAAACCGTCGCGCTCATCTGTTTTTCCCTTCCTCCGATTCCTGTTTTTTCTTCGCCGGTCGTATGACGACATAGCTTCCATTTGATCCGGGAACCGCTCCACAAACCAAGATGACGTTTTCCTCCGGCCGCACTTGCACGACCCGCAGATTTTGCACCGTTACCCGTTCATCCCCCATGTGCCCGGGCATCCCCATGTTACGCCAGATGCGCCCTGGAGTTGACCGATTTCCAACCGCACCATTTCGCCGATGAGTCTTGGACCCATGTGCAGCCGGTTGGCCAGCGAATCCATGCTTCTTCATGACTCCCTGAAACCCTTTTCCTTTGGATTTCCCAATAACATCCACAAACTCGCCCGGCTGAAACTGGTTCACGCCCAGGTTCACGTCTGTGTCAAACTGCGTTCCTTCCGGCAGCCGAAATTCTCTCACATATTTTTTCGGTTCGGAATTCGCCTTCTTAAAATGCCCGAGCAAGGGTTTAGTGACGCGCGATTCTTTCTGTGAATCAAAGCCTACCTGTACCGCGTTATATCCGTCCGTTTCAGGGCTTTTAAGCTGAACCACGGTGTTGCCGCCCGCCTCGATTACGGTGACGGGCGTAGCTTCCCCGTTCGCGTCGTACACACGCGTCATCCCAATTTTTCGACCTAAAAGTCCAATCTTCATTCTCTATTGGAACAACCGTCAAATCTTAATGGTGATATCTACTCCCGCGGGGAGATTCAGCTTGCGCAGCTCGTCTACCGTCTTCGCAGTAGGTTCAATAATATCCAGCAACCGTTTGTGAGTACGCATTTCAAATTGGTCCATCGATTTTTTGTCGACGTGCGGCGAACGGTTCACCGTGAATTTCTCGATCTTTGTCGGCAATGGAATCGGACCGGCAACTTTTGCGCCGGTACGCTTGGCCGTCTCGACAATCTCCACCGCAGACTGATCCAGCATCCTGTAGTCAAAACCTTTTAAGCGGATACGAATGCGTTGACTATTCGCCATAACTTATGCTCCTTTCTGATCCAATACCGCCGCAACAATCTGGGCTGGCACGGCCTCAAAATGAGAGGGCTCCATCGAATAGGAAGCGCGTCCTTTTGAAAGGGATCGGATTGCGGTTGCGTATCCGAACATCTCGGCAAGCGGTACTTCTGAATGAATGATGGTGGCAAAATTCTTGGCCTCTATATTAACAATGCGGCCACGTCGCCGATTTAAATCTCCCATGATATCGCCCTGATACTCGTCGGGCGTGACACACTCCACGTTCATAATCGGCTCGAGAAGGATCGAGTGCGCCTTCTTGAAGGCATCCTTCATAGCAAAAATCGCGGCAAGCTTGAACGCCAATTCATTCGAATCAACGTCGTGGTACGATCCATCCACGATCTCGACATAGAAATCGATGACCTGATATCCACCGACGACTCCGTTCGAAACTGATTCTTCGATCCCTTTCTTTACCGCAGGGATGTACTCCTTCGGAATGGCACCTCCCACGATCTTGTTCTCGATCTGGACGCCTTTTCCGCGCTCGCGTGGTTCCACTTTTACCACCACATGGCCATATTGACCACGGCCGCCCGACTGCTTGATCAGTTTCCCTTCACCAGTGGCATTTTTGGTGACCGTTTCGCGATACGCAATCTGGGGTTTGCCCGCATTTGCATCGACCTTGAATTCGCGCAACATGCGGTCGCGGATGATTTCCAAGTGAAGTTCGCCCATTCCGGCAATAATCGTCTGGCCGGTATCTTCGTGGGTGAAGACCCGGAATGTCGGATCCTCCTCTGACAGGCGCTGCAGTGCAGTTGCCATTTTTTCCTGGTCAATCTTCGTCTTGGGCTCGATGGCCATAGAAATAACCGGCTCGGGAAAGGACGGAGGTTCCAGAAGAATCTGGGACGATTCGTCACAGAGGGTGTCGCCGGTAGTGATATTTTTGATTCCAACAATCGCCGCGATATCCCCGGAGTAGCAGGTCTCGATGTCCTCGCGCTTATCCGCCTGGATCTGTATCAAACGACTGATGCGTTCACGCTTGTTTGTGCGCGGATTGTAGACTGTGTCTCCTTTCGAGAGCTTTCCGGAATAGACACGGAAAAAGACGAGCTTGCCGACAAAGGGATCACTCCAGAGCTTAAACGCCAGCGAACAGAAGTCCGCATTGTCATCAGTCGGGGTAAATTTTTCCTCGTGCGTATCGGGATCGATGCCGCTCGCAGGAGGAATGTCGAGCGGACTCGGAAGATAGTCGACCACAGCGTCAACCAGATATTGAACACCTTTATTCTTGAATGCAGAACCGCCGGCGACCGGGACAAATTGATTTGCGATGGTCAGTCGCCGGATTGCTGCTTTCAGGTCTTTTGGTGTCACCAACTTTTCTTCAAGGAAGAGAGTTCCGACTTCGTCATCGAGGTTAGCTACCTGTTCGACCAGGTCATTATAGGCGCGATCGATCATATCCTTATGCTCATCCGGCATTTGGGTGACCTGGTAAACGGATCCGAACGAATCGCTGTCGGAGTAAATGATTGCTTTCTTGTTAATAACATCGAGCTGGCCCTTGAGATAGTCTTCCTTGCCTAGTGGAATCAACACCGGCCACGCATTCGCGCCAAGCTTGGTCCGGATCTCTTTGACTACATTGTTAAAATCGGCGCCTACCTTATCCATTTTGTTAACAAAACAGATCCGGGGAACATTGTACTTGTTCGCCTGCCGCCAGACCGTTTCGGTTTGTGGTTGTACCCCAGCCACACTGTCGAAGACCAGGATCGCGCCGTCCAAAACACGCAGTGAACGCTCCACCTCCGCCGTAAAATCGACATGCCCGGGAGTATCGATGATGTTGACTCGCTGCGGCTGATTTTCAAAAAGTTTGAAAACCCCCTCCTCCTTGCGCTGATTCCAAAAACAGGTGGTGGCAGCAGAGGTGATCGTGATACCACGCTCTCTTTCCTGTTCCATCCAGTCGGTTACCGTATTGCCATCATCCACATCGCCGATCCGGTGAATCATTCCCGTGTAAAATAGGATCCGCTCTGTCAAAGTCGTCTTGCCAGCGTCAATATGCGCGCTGATACCAATATTCCGAGTACGTTCCAGGGGGTAAGCACGATTTGGAGAGTTGGGGTTGGTCGTCATAACGCTCGACTTCTCTATCTCTAGAACGGATGTAGACATATCGATTACCACCTGAAGTGCGCAAAGGCCCGGTTGGCCTGCGCCATTTTATGCGTGTCATCACGCTTCTTGATCGCGTTTCCTTGACCTGACGCGGCATCCTTTATCTCCGCCGCCAGATTGTCGGTCATCGTCCCTCGACGATTCTTGGCAAAATTTACAAGCCACCGCATCGCTAACGAAACTTGTCGCTCCTGGGGAACTTCCACCGGAACCTGGTACGTCGCGCCGCCGACCCGCCGAGATTTCACCTCAAGTCGCGGTTTCGCGTTCTCCAGCGCCTTCAGCAGAGTATCCAGTGGGTCGACGGAATCCGATCCTTCCCGACTCCGCTCGATAGCCTCGTACACTATTCGCTCGGCGACTGATTTTTTCCCGCTCCGCATGACAGTGCTGATCAGCCGTGCCACCACTGGGCTGCCATACCTGCTGTCCAGCGATTCGATCTTATGAATGACTCTGTGCCGACGTGACATGGTTTCTTTTTCGCCGCGGCATCGGGACTTTGCCCAATTACCGCCAATTTTTACTTCTTCTTGCCTTTTCCAGCCGCGGACGTTTCTGCACTCGATTTCGGACGCTTAGCTCCGTACTTTGAACGACTGCGCCGCCGGCCGTCCACCCCAAGAGAGTCCAATGTTCCCCGAACGATATGATAACGAACCCCAGGCAGATCTTTCACGCGGCCACCGCGAACCATCACGATCGAGTGCTCTTGAAGGTTGTGACCCTCTCCCGGGATGTATGCGATCACTTCATACCCGTTGGTCAAGCGCACCTTAGCCACCTTTCTGAGCGCCGAATTCGGCTTTTTTGGCGTACGGGTCATCACTTGCACACAAACTCCTCGCCGTTGTGGGCAATCGGCGAGGGCTGGTGACTTTGATTTCACCGCCATCTTTCTGCGGCCCTTTCTTACGAGCTGGTTGATTGTTGGCATGTAGCAAATTCAGTTTAGTCCATATCGTTCGGAGATTAAAAGCTGCTCTGGCAGTACGGACCTCTCTTCCGCCAGACCCAGGGGAGCGTGGACTATATTAGTTTTCCCACGCCGCGCAAGAGTTTTTTCCCCAACGCCCTCGCCGGAAATCCCGGGAAAATGAGATCGAAACAATAACACAGATTTTTCCGGTTTCATCCTAATTTTGCTGATTCCCTTTCCAGTATCCTGCTGGACCTCGATGCTGGCCCATGCTAGTTTTCGGCGGTGGCAGACGATCGCTGGCCTGAAATGTTTCTCGCCAGAGGAAAGTCCGAACACCCGAGGGCGGCATGCCTTGTGAAAGCGAGGGTACCCGGGATCCAAATCCCGAGTAACGGATAGTGTCACAGAAAATAGACCGCCCAGCACGGTCAGTTGCCAGTGGTCAGTATCAATCGCCGGTCACACTGACCACTGCCACCTGGTCGTGTTGGGTAAGGGTGAAAAGGCGGGGTAAGAGCCCACCGGATCGTCCGCGTAAGCGGGATCGCACGAAAAACCCCATGTGGTGCAAGACAAAGCAGAGGGAAGAGTGGCCCGCTCGTCCTTTTCGCGAAAGCGGGAAGGATCCCTCGGGTATTAGTCGCATCCGGCATTTTATGCCGGGCACTCAGGAAACCGAGTGAGATAAATGATCGTCATTGCGCGAAAGCGGAAAACAGAATTCGGCTTATGCCATTCAAGGTGAGGCCCGCTTGGAATACCGAGCGGGCCTCAACCCTTCAACCTGGAAGTTCGCCAGCTTCGGTTCGCGATATTTGGTGCCTGGCCGACTTGAACCCACCCCAGGTTTGTGTATGTAAGCAGTTCCCGCCTGTCCCTGAATCATAATCCAACCAGGCAATGCAAACGAACGGTATACTCTACAATAATATAGTCGAAACAGTCGGCCGAACTCCGCTGGTCCGGCTTAACCGCGTCACTCGCGGCATTGAAGCCACAATAGCGATCAAATGCGAGTTTTTTAATCCGCTCGGCAGTGTGAAGGACAGGATTGGGATGTCGATGATTGAAGCTGCTGAAAAAGAAGGAATCATAGGGCCGGACACAGTGATCGTCGAACCCACCAGTGGCAACACCGGGATCGCCCTAGCGTTCGTCTGCGCTGCGAAAGGGTATAAGCTCATCTTGACAATGCCCGAAACAATGAGCCTTGAGCGCCGCACGCTGCTAGCGATGCTGGGCGCCCAATTGGTTCTCACGCCCGGATCGGAGGGAATGAAAGGCGCCATCGCTCGAGCGGAAGAACTGCTGAAAACCACCCCAAATGCATGGATGCCGCAGCAGTTCAATAACCCCGCAAATCCAGCAGTTCACCAGCAAACCACTGCGGAAGAGATCTGGGCCGACACCGATGGCAAGGTTGATATTCTCGTCTCTGCGGTCGGAACCGGGGGCACAATTACCGGAGTGGCCGAAGTCATCAAAAAACGCAAACCGGAATTCAAAGCGATCGCTGTTGAGCCGAAGGATTCGCCCGTCATTCAGCAAACCTTGAGAGGCCAACCGCTCAAACCCGGTCCTCACAAAATCCAGGGAACGGGGGCGGGTTTTGTTCCGAATAATCTTCACTTGCAGATCGTCGACGAAGTCGTCCTGGTTTCGAACGAAGACGCCTTTGTTATGGCGCGACGTCTGGCCAAGGAAGAAGGAATCCTTGCGGGGATCAGCTCCGGAGCAAACGTTCATGCTGCCCTGGGAATCGCCAGGCGCCCGGAAAACAAAGGCAAACTCATCGTAACTGTGGCATGCTCGACGGGAGAACGCTATCTGAGCACCGCGCTCGCTGATGAAGCCAGAGCGGAAGTTGGCGGCTAACACATCAAGCATTCAGAAATGCAGCATAGGACGACTTGCTTTCGCTGATCAGCCTGCTTTTATGCGATCAATTTCGACTTGCCTGAGTGCCATTCGATGCAGAGTTTATCCCCGGTCCGAAAAGACTTTGCCTCCCGAATTCCCGCATCAACCTTCTTGCCATGCCTGAAGATCCTATGAATTTATCTAATGAGTAGTCAACCCGCGGCACAGCCATCTCACTCACCTCAGCCCCTCACCACTTTCGATCCTGAAATTTTTTGGGCGCTTCACAAACAGAAGGTCCTCATTGGCGCTCTGGTGTTGGTTCTCATGCTCCTTGGAGGGGGTATCTACTTCGGGCTTCAGGCGGTAAAAACTCAGAAAGCTGAAGCCGCGTATGCCGCAGCAGATTCTATCGAGGGTTGGCAGGCCGTGATCCGCGACTTTCCAGACTCGATCGCGGCCGGCAATTCCTACTTGAGGATCGGATCAAAACTGAGAGCAGCAAGCAAATATCCGGAATCGGATGCCGCTTACGACTCTTTCGTCCGGCATTTTAGTATGCATCCTTTGCTCGTGGCAGGGTACATGGGTCTGGCCGCCAACGCTGAGTGCGAGGACCACCCGGACAAAGCCATCAACAAGTATAAGTTGGTAGCGACACAATTCAACACGTCGTATCTGGCTCCGATGGCCCTGTTTCAACAGGCGCGCCTCGCCGAGACAGGAGGAGAATTAAAAGAAGCCCAGCAATTGTTCGAAAGCATTGTGCGACGTTATCCAGAAAGCAGCTTCTCAGGCGAGGCTGGGCGAAGAGCTGGCAGATTGTCGGACAAACTCTCTCAACAAACCGCGAAGCCGAATCCGACAGCACAGGACACAGCTTCTCCCGTCTCGCGTTAGGCTTTGGATCATGCAGTCACCAGGCTGAAATCCGCGCCGGTATCCGACTTCCCTTTCGTCTCCGTTGTACGAGTCGGCGCATCCAGCAGTTCACCTTGCGTCATCTCCACCTTACCGATCGAAAGTTCGCCAAAAAATTCGCCTCCCTTCTCGACCGAAAATCCGCGACCAAACACCGCCCCAGTCAACCGGCCGGTCTTTTGAATCAAAACTTTGCCGCTCGAAATAATCCGCGCTGAAATGATCCCTTCAATATTGACCAATTCTGCCCGAATCGGGCGCACAAATTCAGCTTCACATTTCTTGTCGATGTGGACGCTCTTCGCCTCGATACTGCCGCTCAGCTTTCCCCTTAGCCGGATATGCACTTCCCCGCTGCAAACCAGATTTCCCCGCATGGTTCCCTGGATCTTAGCGTAGTTACATATCGCCCGGTTGCTGGTCAGATCCCCTTTGCTGGTGATGATCAAGCGCCCCCGAGTCCGGATCGAACGACTGTAATGGCCGATGATCCGGTAGTCCTGCAGATCGATATATGCGCCGCAGAGCGGACAGATCGTTGAAGTGGCGCTCTTCGGCACCTCCCTTTTACCGGTGCATTCGAAGCACCGTGCGACAACCGTCCTCTGGATTCCGATGAGGCCTTCCAACTTGTGGAAGACCGAAGGCTGCTGCTCTAGCTCCTGCGGCTCAGTCGATTTTCGACCTTTATTTAGCAGAATGTAACGACTGCATTTTCGGCAGTAGGTGGACTTCGCAAGCTCAGGTTCTAACTGAATGTTACCACAATGAGGACATTGTACTTCGACCCGCCCTTTAGCAGCCACTCAGAACTCCTTAACGTGGAGCACCGACCTTCTGCAGCTCTTCTTTGTGGGGAGGAGCAGGGACACTAAAATCCTTAGCAAGATTCTTGCTGGGCGTGACCTCAGATTTGCCGACGAACGTTGCGCCTTCTTCGATCACCAGACGCGCAGCTTTCAGGTCACCGATCAGCTGGGAACGGGAATGAAGTTCACAACGTTCCTGTACCGTAATGTTCCCGTGCACCTTACCTTTCACGATCACAGTCTTGCTTTTCACCTCTCCGCGCACATCCGCATTCTCTCCAACTGTGAGAATGCCGTCGACAGAGGAAATCTCGCCTTCCAGATTTCCATCAAAGACGAATTCATTGACAAACTTGATCGAACCTTTTATTTCGACGTCCTTCGAGAGGTTATTCTTGGTGGGTGGTATATCTGCCATAACGGGTGTTGGTTGTGTTTCAGTTAACGGTTGAGCAGCCGGTGGAGTTGGCGGACTCTCCCCAGAACCGACCTCTTCCGCAGGTGCCGTCTGTCCTGGCTTTTGGGGGATAAACTTTTTCAGCACGCCCGCAACTATGAAGGGAGCAAAAAGCAGTGTCAACGACTTCTCTCGGCAACTTCTGCGAGTTCTTCCGCCGGATAAGCCCAGATTTCGCTTAGCGTCGGGTGATAATGAGGGATGGACGCCAGCGTTGCGGCGGTTGAATGAAAGTGCATGGCGACCGCGATTTCGTGAATAATTTCTGAAGCTTCCGGACCAATCGCAGCTCCCCCGGCAATTTCACCGTTCTTCGCGTAGGCAATCAATTTGACGAACCCTTCCACTTCGCCTCGAACAATTGATTTCCCGTGATCGTCAAAAGGATATTTCGCGACGCGGATGTCCAATCCCTGCTTGGCGGCTTCGCGCTCGGTGATGCCCACCACCGCGATCTGCGGCTCGGAAAACATGGCGAACATTTTTAAACGATAGTCGATGCTCTCAGGGGCTTGACGGTTGAGTAAACGTTGTGCGTTCCGGGCGGCGGTCTCGCCTTGCTGGACCGCAATATGCACAATTTCATAAAGCCCGGTCACATCCCCAGCCGCAAAAATATGGGGCTGCGACGTCTGCAGCATCTCGTTCACCGCTACCGCGTTCTGTTTATCTGTTCCGACGCCCGCTTTTTCGAGGCCTAGTTCCAGAACGTCCGGCCTGCGGCCCAGAGCGTAGAAGATCTCGACCGCCTCAACAACCTGTTTTTCCCCGTTCCATTCGTACCAGACGCTTTTCCCGAGTTCAGTTCGTTCGACACGCAGGAGTTTCGTGCCACAAATCACCCGAACCCCGCGCTTGCGCAACGCTGTAACCAATGCCTCGGCGATATCCGGATCGGCTTCCTTGAGGACCTGATTGCTCCTCTGCACGACTGTCACCTCGACACCGAGCGCATTGTAGAAATGAGCAAACTCCAGCGCGACTGCTCCTCCGCCCAGAATCACAATCGATCGCGGAAAACGTTCAGAGTCCAATCCTGTGTTGCTGTCCAGAAATCCAACCTCATTCAGACCGCGCAGATCAATGGAATTGAGAACCGAGCCCGTAGAAATCAAAAATGACTTCCCTTCGATCTGTTGTTCGCCTCCAGCCAATAACTTCACCTTTACATGGTGCGAGTCTGTGAACTCGGCTCGGCCCCGGACGAACTCAAACCTGCCATCCGTCAGTTGTTCTTCCCGGTATCGCGCGAAGGACGCGATTAGATCCCGTTTCCGCTGAATAATCGCTCCAGAATCGAAGCCAATCGGGCCCGCGCTTAATCCAAATTGCGTTGCCCGGCGCAGCGTCAAAAACCGGTTTGCGGACTCAATCAAAGTCTTGCTTGGCATGCAACCGCGCAGGATACAAAGCCCGCCCACTTCATCCCCTCCCTCGATGCAAACAGTTTTCAGTCCTGAGCGCGTCGCTGTCGCTGCTGCAGCGTAACCGGCGCTGCCTCCGCCAATAACCACAAAATCAAACATTTCCATGTCAACGCCAATCTAGCACGCGCTTCCTCCCCGAATCGCCTCGCCTATTATCCCCCGCAAACGACCGAATTTACAGTCGACAAACCCCAAAATGTTGTGTAATTTCTGTGGTCTACCCGCTACAAGTTGTGCTCGTTCATTGCTTGCAAACCGTTCTCTGCGGCCGTACTATTGTGCTTAACTTATTGTTCACCAGGTCTCAAGTTTTTTAGCCCAGGCCTGTTTCTCGGATATGTCTGACATTTCGGATTACGGCGCTGCGCAAATCGACAAACTGGAAGGTTTAGAAGCGGTTCGGAAACGGCCCGGAATGTATATCGGGGACCCCGATGAACGCGGGTTGCATCACTCTGTCTTTGAAGTTTTGGACAACTCCATTGACGAACATCTTGCCGGGTTCTGTACCAAGATTGATGTCACCATTCATATCGACGGTTCCGTCTCCGTGCGCGATAACGGCCGCGGCATTCCGGTCGAGATGCATCCCAAATTTCACATGCCGGCCGTCGAGTTGGTGCTTACCAACCTGCATGCCGGAGGTAAGTTCGGACAGGGCGCTTACAAGTTCTCCGGAGGTTTGCACGGCGTCGGCGCGAAGTGCGTCAATGCATTATCGGAGTGGTTTAAAGCCGAGGTCACCAGGAACGGCAAAGTCTATCTCATCGCTTTTTCCCGCGGTAAAACGACGCGCAAGCTTGAAGTAATTGGCGAAGTCCAGAACAAAAAGCTCTCCGGGACACTGATCACCTTTTTGCCGGATCCCGAGATATTTACCATCACGACCGAATTTAAGTTCGATATTCTCGCCAATCGGTTGCGCGAACTGGCGTTTCTCAATAGCGGTCTGGAAATTCATCTGACCGATGAGCGCACTGAGCCTCATCGGAGGGAGGTTTTCATCTATAAAGAAGGGATTCGCGAGTACGTCAAACAGCTCGGTGAGACAAAGCAGTTAATCCATCCCGAGCCAATCATTGTCAGTGGCATGCGAGCGTTCCAGGTGGACGACCAAGCGGAGCTTTGCTACGTCGACGTTGTCCTTCAATACACCGACGCTTACTCTGAATATATTCAGTGTTTTGCCAATTCCATTCCGAATAGCGACGGCGGCATGCACCTGGAAGGTTTCAAAGCGGGATTGACTAACGCGATCAAGAATTACGCAAAAGCTAACAACCTGCTCAAGGAAAAGGATCCCGACCTCACTGGAGACGATCTGCGGGAAGGTCTCGTTTGCGTTTTGAGCGTTAAATTGACCAATCCCCGGTTCAGCTCGCAGACCAAAGGAAAACTGGTCAACAACGAAATCAAACCGCTGGTGCAATCGATCAGTTACGAGGGAGTTGGCCGATATTGCGAAGAGAATCCGGCTGTTGCCAAGAGGATCGTCGACAAATGTTTGATGGCAGCTCGTGCTCGCGAAGCCGCTCGGAGGGCTAGAGAAGCCGTACGCAAAACAGCCCTGACTGGCGGCGGTTTGCCGGGCAAGCTCGCCGATTGCTCAGAACGCGATGCTAACCTGACCGAGCTCTACATCGTCGAGGGCGATTCCGCAGGAGGATCCGCCAAGCAGGGTCGGGATCGGAGATTTCAGGCGATCCTTCCCATTCGCGGAAAACTGATCAATGTCGAGAAAGCGCGTCTCGATAAGGTGCTGCAGAACCTGGAAATTCAAACGATGATTACCGCCATCGGAACAGGGATCGGAGACGGCGAAGGCGAGGGTTCCTTTAACTTGGAAAAACTGCGGTACGGCCGGATAATCATCATGACCGACGCGGACGTGGACGGTTCGCATATTCGAACGCTGCTCCTGACATTCTTCTATCGTCAGATGCCGGAATTGGTACGACGCGGCCACATCTACATCGCGCAACCACCCCTTTACCAGATAAAACGGAAGAAGCGGGAAGAATACGTCGATGACGATTTTCAGTTGAACAAGATCCTCATCTCCCTGGGGGCTGAGGAAGCCCAGCTGAGACATCTGATAGACGGTCGGGAGTTCACGAGAGAGCAGCTTGGCGAGGTCCTCGATTTACTCGAAAGATTGTCGAAACTGAGCGACTCGATCCGCCGGCACGGCGGCGACTTTGAAGATTATTTGTCAAACCGGGAAGCGGCCTCAGGAAAGCTGCCCGAGTATTTGGTGATCGTGCGGGAAGGTAACAACGAGCACGTCAAATATTTTCACGATGAAGGTCCACTCCGCGATTTCGCGAGTCAAAACCCGGATCTGAACCTGTATGAAGAAGAGCCTGCCGGAGACAACGGCGACAGTATGTTAGCACCCGGGAACGGCCCTCCGGCCAATGGCAACGGAAGCCCTCCGGTCGCGGCATATATGCGACGCAGAGCCCGCCGAGTTGAGTTGCACGAGTCGAACGCGGTTGCCAAAGTGTTTCAGGAACTCGAAAAGCGCGGCATGACCATAGATCATTACTCCGCAAGCGATCAGCCAATTTTTGAGCTGATCGAGGGCGAAGGGGACCGCACCACCGTTACTCCATTGTTCTCGATTCCGAAGATCCTGGACGTGATTAAGGAAATTGGTCGGCGAGGCGTTCAGATCAAACGTTTTAAAGGCCTCGGGGAAATGAACGCAAAAGAGCTCTTTTCGACCACGATGGATCCAGTCCGACGCAAGCTTCTGCGAGTTGATCTAAACGAGAACAACGCCAGCGAAGCCGACAAGATGTTTACAATTTTGATGGGCGATGTCGTCGAACCACGTCGCGCCTTTATTGAAGACAACGCCCTGAATGTAAGAAATCTCGATATTTGATCACGTTCGAGGTTCAACGTTCCTTTCCATGCCGACTCTTCCGAACGAAAAAATCGAACCGGTAAACGTCGCCGAAGAGATGTCGAAATCGTTTCTCGACTATTCGATGTCGGTGATCATTTCGCGTGCGCTTCCGGATGCCAGAGACGGATTGAAACCTTCTCAACGCCGAATCCTTTACGCCATGAACGGTCTCGGGCTCCAGCCGAACCGGAAACATAGCAAGTGCGCCAAGATCGTCGGGGAAACCATGGGTAATTATCATCCGCACGGGGACATGGCGATCTACCCCACCCTTGTGCATCTGGCACAGCCCTGGGCAATGCGAGATACGCTGATCGAGGGTCAAGGGAACTTCGGTTCCATGGACGGCGATCCTCCTGCTTCCATGCGGTACACCGAAGCACGGTTGACCCATCTCGGTGCGGTCCTCATGGAGGACATGGAAAAAGATACGGTCGACTTCGTGCCGAACTATGACGAGACGACGACCGAACCGGTTGTTTTTCCGGCCGCCTTTCCGAACCTGGTTGTGAACGGCGGGACCGGTATTGCCGTCGGGATGGCAACCAATATGCCTCCCCACAACCTCGTGGAGGTCGTCGACGGAATTTGCGCATTGATTGATCAGCCCGATATCGGAACTGATGAATTGCTCGGCTTCATTAAAGGCCCAGATTTCCCCACCGGCTGCACCATCTACGGCAAAAGTGCGATTCGCCAGTATTTTGAAACCGGCAGAGGTAGTCTGAAAGTGCGCGGTACGGCCACGATCGAAGAGACGAAGAACGGACGCGAACAAATCGTCATCACCGAAATCCCCTACAACGTTAATCGCGCTGAACTCCTCAAACGCATCGCCGGACTCATTCAGGAAAAAGTCATCACTGACATCAGTGACTTGCGGGATCTCTCGGACGAAAGCACGAGAATCGAGCTGGAGCTTAAGCGGGATGCAAACTCGAAGGTAGTCCTTAACAATCTTTACATGCACACCGCGATGGAAAGTTCCTTCGCCGTGAATATGCTGGCGATCGATCACGGCCGTCCCAAACTGCTGTCGCTCAAGGAAGCGCTCCTTTGTTATATCGAGCATCGCCGCGATGTGGTTCTCAGGCGTACTCGTTTTCTTCTCCGCCAGGCTGAAGCTAGAGCTGAGACTCTCGAAGGTTATCTCATCGCGCTCGCGAACCTGGACGATTTTATCGAGATTATTCGCGGCTCCGAGAATCGCGACGAAGCCAAGATAAAACTTCTCGCGTACGAATTCGGCCGTGAAACGGTGGAGCAAATCGGCGTTCGGATCCGGAGCGAAGTCCGTCTCGTCGATGGCCGGTATATTTTCAGCGAACATCAGGCGGATCAGATTCTCGATCTGCGCCTCTATCAACTGACCGGACTTGAACGCGAAAAAATCATCCAGGAATACGGCGAAATTGTCCGGAAGATTAACGATTTGCTCGACATCCTGAATCGGGCAGATCGGGTCATGTCGATCATCAAAGACGAACTGTTGCGAATCAGGGACAAATACGGTTCGGACCGGATGACAGCGATTCTGCTCGAGGAGGGAGAGATCGCATTCGAGGACCTGATCGCAAATGAGGGATGCATCATTACGATTACCCACGGAGGGTATATTAAACGCACGGCAGAAAGCGAATTTCGTGCGCAGCGCCGTGGGGGCAGAGGCGTGATCGGGATGACTACCCGTGAAGCACAGGTACGCGGGGATCAGGGTGACTTCGTTGAGCACCTTTTCACCGCGAGTACACATGATTCGCTCATGTTTTTTACCCAAACGGGCCGCTGTTATGTGGAAAAGGTGTACGAAATCCCTGAAATGAGCCGCGCTTCCAAAGGCCGGGCAATCGCGAATCTGCTCGAGTTGCGGCCCGAAGAAAAGATTGCCGCGACCCTTCGCATTGAAGCCGTTGACCAAACAGGGAATCCCAAGGGAGACGAAGGAACATGGAATCCGGAGCTCCACGTTATGTTTGCCACGCGATCCGGCATTGTGAAAAAGACAAACCTGGCGGATTTCGGCAACGTCCGGAAAGGCGGCATTATCGCCATCCAGATCGAGCAGGAAGATGAACTGATTGATGCGTTGCTTACCAACGGAATGGACGAAGTGGTGCTTATCACCCGCCGGGGAATCAGCATCCGATTCCATGAGGCCGACGTGCGAGACATGGGACGAAATGCTGTCGGCGTTTGGGGTATCCGACCGGAAGGCGGTGACGAGGTCGTCGGAATCGCAAAGGTCATATCGGACGCGCAACTCCTCGTGGCCGGATCCAACGGGATCGGAAAACGGACTGACTTTGACGAGTATCGAGTGCAATCCCGCGGCGGCAAAGGAATCATCACCATGAAGACCGGCGAACGCACCGGCGATGTGGTGGGTGCACTGACAGTACGCGACTCAGACGAATTGATGCTGATCACTACCGGAGGACAAATGGTACGAATCAGAGTGAGCGAAGTCCGCGAAACCGGCCGGAACACGATGGGGGTGAAGCTGGTGAATCTCCGGGAAAGCGAGACCCTTCAGGATATAGCGCCCGTGGTCTCCCAGGAAGAAGGAGGAGACGTCGAGGAGATCGCCAGTTAAGAGCGGATTGAGCCGAGAAAGCCAACGGAACAGAGCGATACCTCTGCCTCGATACGCCTTGTGCGCCCTCTCCACCGGACGACTGTTGACGCGTCAGCCCGACGCCTTTTCATGGCCTCCAACTCACCATCCGAGGGTTTATAAAACAACTCAGAAATTTTATTCCTAACTTATCCCTTTGTGGTTGCGACTGCATTTTTACCCTCTAAACTAAGGGCACTTCTCTTATGGGAAAGCGAAAGAGAAAACTGTCATTTAAAAGGCTTCCCGTTTCACAGCGGCAGCAGATTTCCACTGAAGGAGAGTATTTCGACCTCAAAACGCTGTTCGACAAGCTGAACGCTGAATATTTCAGCAATGCGCTCCGAGGTTACGCCATAACCTGGGGTCGCAAACGAAACCAGCCCCCGAAAGAATATTTCGTCTTCGGAACGATCCAGGAAGAAGACAAAATGATCCGTATTCATCCCTTGCTGGATGCGCCATTTGTTCCAACCTGGTTCCTGGAGTATGTCGTTTACCACGAGATGCTCCACGCCGTGGTGCCTGAGGAAATTGACGAATATGGACGCAGAAAGGTCCACACGCGCGAATTCTATCGCCGTGAACGTAAATTCCACTGCTATCAAAGGGCAAGGCGCTGGGAAGACGAAAATCTCGACCGTTTCTTGCGTTAAGCCCAGGTTGTGTCTGACCTAAGAACCCCTACCGGGGTGGCTTTTTGCCTAAATCGCCCGCCGGTCGGACGGTCGTTGCCGGAGTATTCGTCGAGCCAGCCGGATTTTTCGAAAGACTCGGGGGCGTCGTGGCTGCCGGTCGATTCGAATTCAACTTTGATATAACCGAATCGCTGAAATCGTAATTATCCCGCGAATAAAGCAGTACCGGTACGATGTTGTTGGCGCTGAAACCAGATCTGTCAAACACGATATCATAGTTTTGCGCTTTCACCTGGTCATTAACCACTTTCATTATCTCTTCCACGATCCCGTCCCGCATCCGTTTCAGCTGATCCTGGATCTGTTTTTCGCGCGTCTGGCGAAAGTCGGATATCTCCTTTTCCAAGCCCTTCGTCTCGGAAATCTTGGAATCGCGCTCTTGTGCTTTCTGATCTTTGGACGCGCCACTCAGTTCAGGCTTGTTCATCTCCTCGTTCAGCTTATTGATAACGTCGAGATTTTTCTTGTACTCGTCCATCCGCTGGTCAAGCTCATCTTTGTACGCTTTCTGCGCTTCCTTGAGCTTGTCTTCCGCGTCGTGAGTCTTGTAGTAAGCCGTAAAGACCTTTTGCATGTCGATCGTGCCGACCTTCATTTGAGCTTGGGCTTGGGCAGCGAACCCCAAACTCAGGACGAGCAGACCGATTGTCATTAGCGGTGAGGATTTCTTCATAAAGATAGACAAACTGATGTTATTCGGGAAACCCGATTTGAAATGAGACTGGACGATACAGCTTTCGTTCAAAATTGGTAGCCGACACTAAACTGGAATTGGCCGCTCTTGCTGCTGAAGCTGTCTTCCTCGACCGGAAAGCCATAATCGAGTCGCAACGGCCCGATCGGTAAATTCAAGCGCACTCCGACACCAACATCCTGGTTGAAACCTCCGGAGAATCTTCCCTTGGTGCTCGGCACCTTTTGTGGACTGAAGCTCCAGGAACCGGGGTTCACGAAACCGGCGTCATAGAAAACTGCCACGCGTACACGCTCGATAATTGGGATCGTGTACTCAATAGTGTACCGCAGCAGAGTATTGCCACCAAGCGGATTTCCCTGATCGTCCTTAGGGCCTACGTCGCGGAATCTGAATCCGCGAAGGGTGCTTGCGCCGCCGAGATAAAGGCGATCAAATATCGGAACGATACCGCCAGTGCTTGAGTTCCCGCCCCAGTTCTCGACGGTACCGATCTCACCGTTCAGCAGGAGAATCGTGTCGTACGGAAGATGAAAATACTGGGATGCGTCGAGATCGAACCCGTAGACCTGAACACTGCCGCCAAGCGGACCGCCTGCGACATAGGTCGATAAATCGATCCGAGTACCCTTGCGCGTCAGGAATGCGCTATCGCGCGTATCATAGGTGAAACCTAAGGTCACTCGGCTCTCGAGATTGTTGGTCCCTTGTTGATTAATAATATTCTGGAACTGCGGAGTAACGAGGCTTGAATTGATATGATAAATGTCGATTTCCTGAATGGTGTAATCGAGCTTGAGCGCGAGAAAATTGGTGATCGGCTTCCGCATGAAAATGTCAAACCCATAGTCCCGCTGGTCGTAGACGTCGCTGTAGTAATTGTATTCGTCGAAAAACAATCGTCCGCCCAATGCCAGCCGTTGATCAAGAAAATAAGGTTCGGTCAACTCTATGGACGCATTCTTCGTCTGGGTCCCGAGCTGAACTCGCGCCCTGAATTTCTGTCCAGCGCCCGTGAACGTCCTCCAGTTGGTGATATCGAAATTTCCCTGGGTCAGTTCTGAAAACCCCAAAAGTCCGTCCGTGGTGCTGAAACCCAATCCGAAGTTCAAGTTACCAGTCCGCTTTTCCTGCACCACAACGTTCAGATCCTTACGCCCTGGAACAGCCGTATCGCTCGCATACGTATCAACCCTTTCGAAATACTGCAGACCTTCGAGACGTTTCTTACTGATATCAACCCGCACCGTGTCAAAGACATCACCGGGGGACAATATGATTTCACGCCGAAGAACTTTGTCCTTAGTCCGCGTGTTACCGCTGATATTGATATGCTCAACGAACGACTGGATACCTTCGTCTACTTTGTAAGTGAGATTGACCAGAGCCGGTCCCGCCGGCGTCGTCTGCACGTTTACCTTCGCGTCGGCATACCCCGCCACGCCGTACGCGTCTTCGACCGCTTTGATATCTTTTTGCAATTTCTGCGGTGAAAAAACCTTGCCTTCCGTCACCTTGATGACTTTCCGGAAATTCGGTTCGCTCACAATATGGAGACCTTCAACCGTCACAGTCCCCACGTGATATTGCGGACCTTCGTTGATGTAGATCGTGATGGCGACGTTTTTCTTATCTAGACGATCGATCCTCACGTCGCTAATCTGCGCGTCCGCGTAGCCGTTATCTTGATAAAGCTCTTTGATTTTCTGAACGTCGGCATCAAGCTGTTGATTGTTCAACCGGCCTGCCCCAGTGACAAAGCCAAGCAGGTTATTCTGCTTGGTCTTCATCTCTTTTCGAAGCCTTCTCGACGTAAGCGCGGTATTGCCGACAAACCTGATCGTCTTTACCACCGATTTCTGACCCTCGCTGATTGCATAGGTCACCCGAGCAGTTCCTCGATCCTCGTTCACGTCCACCTTGTACTGAACATCCGTGTCGGGATACCCGCGTCTCTGGTACAGTTCGACCAATTTTTGCCGCCCCGTTTCCAGCGCCTGTTCGTCAAGAGGCGCACCAGTCTTGAGATTCAACTCGCGGCGGAGCCGTTTTGTTTTAACGACTTTGTTTCCCTGAATCGCTATTTCAGAGAGTGTCACACGCGTCTGCACCACAACAATCACCTTCACGCCGTCTGGCAGCGGTTCGCCGTAGATTCGCACGTTGGTAACTAACCCAGTCGCATATAGCGAACGAACATCGTCCTCGACCGTCTGCTCGGAATAGGGTTGGCCGACAGTGGTCTTCATGTTCGACAAGATCCTCTGCCGACTCAATGTCGCGGGACCTGCGTACTGAATCTCGATCTGTCGCACAATCGGTGACTGCTGGCGTTGCGGCTGCTGAGCGGCGGGTGGCCTGCTTTCCTGCCCGGGCGCTGCGGGAATTTGTTCGGCAGACGGTTGCGGCGGCTGCTGGCCTAGCCCAAACGGACTCAGCGAGGTCACTACGATCGCGATGAAGATCCAGTTTCGGCAGAGGGAACTCGAAAAATTCATAATGTGAAGAAACGACAACAGATCAGCTCAAACCGGCGTAATTCATGACGATGACGTCACAAACGTCAAACAGAAAAACTACGCTGCAGGGTTTTCCGGTTGGATCGACCGATCAACTCCCGGTCAACTTGTACCAATTATTTCGCGTGCGCGGCTCAAAACCCGCTTCAGCAATCAAACTTTCAATTTCGTCCCGAGTAATTCGGAACGACGTTCCGGCTTTGCTGACAACGTTCTCTTCCATCATCACGGAGCCAAAATCGTTCGCACCATAGCGTAGCGCGATCTGACCGATCTTCGGTCCCTGGGTTACCCAGGAGCTCTGGATGTTTTCAATATTGTCCAAATAAATTCGGGCCAGAGCTTGCGTCCTCAAGTATTCGGCCGAGCCGGCCGGAACCGCTTTCAAAACAACGTTTTCCGGCTGGAACGTCCAACAAATAAAGGCAGTAAAGCCACCCGTTTGATCCTGTACTTCCCGAAGTCGCTCGAGATGCTCGATCCTGTCTTCGACCTCCTCAACGTGGCCAAACATCATCGTTGCGCTACTGTTTAGACCAAGTTCATGCGCGATTCTCATCACTTCCAGCCATTGCTCGCTATTGCACTTCAGAGGCGAAATCCTGTTGCGCACGCGATCCACAAGTATTTCCCCGCCTCCCCCGGGGACCGATCCCAATCCGGCTTCCTTAAACTTCTGGATAATGTCGCGCAAGGGCATCCGGAACACTTCGGCGAAATGATTAAATTCGGGTGGGCTGAAGGCGTGGATATTGATTTGCGGATATTTCTCCCGGATGTGATTGAGCAAATTCAGGTAATAGTCCATACCCAGTTTCGGATGATGCCCGCCCTGCATCAGAATCTGTATTCCGCCGATAGCGAGCAGTTCATCGATCTTTTGATCAATTTGTTCGTGACTCAACACGTAATGATCGGAATCCCTCTCGGTTCTGTAGAACGCGCAGAACTTGCAATATACGTTGCAGACATTCGTGTAGTTGATGTTGCGGTCAACAATATAGGTTACGATTTCGGCGCCTCGGCCATTGAATGCGTCTGCCTTAGCGATTTGCCTGCGCAGATCGGCCAATTGCCCAAGTTCAGCTAGTGGCAGCCGATAAAGCTCCATGGCATCCTGAGCCGTAATACGTTCACCATCCAGTACCCTACCGACTGCGGGGCTATCCAAAATCGTTGCGTTCATTAGCGAGTGTATATTACCTGCTTTCGCGCTCTCCTCAATAAAAGGTGCGGCTTCGTTCAGAGCGATTTCATTGATTAAGCTCGCCTACATTTATCTATTTGCTTTGAGTACCAGACATCTGGAATTTAGTCCTTTGTGGCGGAAAATTTTTACCAGGCGACCGTAGAAGCTCCGAAGACCGCTTTCGATCTATCCCTGCGCCCCCCGCTCTTTAGCGAGTTCCAGGGCCAGGCGCGAGTCCGCGAACGACTGGAATTGATGGTTGAGGCCGCAAAAAAACGAGGCGATGTGCTCGAACATATCTTGCTCAGCGGCCCGCCCGGGCTGGGAAAGACGACGATCGCCTACATCCTTGCGAATTCGATGGAAGTCAATCTCAAGACCACCAGCGGTCCGATGATTGAGAGGGCCGGAGATCTGGCCGGCATCCTGACCACCCTGGAACGCGGAGATATTCTGTTTATTGATGAGATCCATCGGCTCCAAGCCACCATCGAAGAATATCTATACCCGGCGATGGAAGATTTCCGCCTGGACATCATTATCGATCAGGGCCCCAATGCGCGCAGCGTTCGGATCAATCTGCCAAAGTTCACCATGATTGGTGCAACAACGCGATCAGGCCTCATCAGCGCGCCACTTCGGTCTCGCTTCGGGATGCATAGTCGACTCGATTATTACGGACTGGAAGACCTTAGCCATATTGTGGAGCGCAGTGCCGGTTTAATCGGGATCGGCATCGATCAAACCGGTTGTGATGAAATCGCCTCGCGCGCTCGGGGGACGCCGCGCGTGGCAAACAATCTTCTGCGCTGGGTCCGCGACTACGCACAGGTCAAATCCAACGGCTTCATCACCCAAACAATTGCCGACAAAGCCCTCGAAATGCTCGATATCGACCGAGATGGTCTGGACGAAATGGACAAACGACTCCTCGAAGCGCTCGTCGTTCGATTCCAGGGCGGCCCCGTCGGAATCAGTTCTCTGGCCGTTTCGGTGGGAGAGGACTCCGGAACAGTCGAAGAGGTCAACGAGCCTTATCTGATCCAGGAAGGCTTCATCAAACGCACGGCCCAGGGCCGAGTTGCCTTGCCGAAAGCCTACGAGAAGATGAATCTCCCCTTCCCTCCCAACCGTCAAGGGGAGTTCTGGTAGAGATCGTCACTGCCTGACCTCGCAACAGGAAAAGGGCGCGAAATCTGATGGTTTCAGATTGAATGCTCCAGTTCTGCGTCTTCTTCCGTAAAAAATAATCCGCTCTGACAGAGCCTCGCGTATTTCCCCTCCAACGCGAGCAACTGCTCGTGATCGCCGCGCTCAATGATTTTACCTCTATCAAGGACTAGGATCTGGTCCGCATGCCGAACGGTCGAAAGCCGATGCGCGATTACGAAGCTTGTCCGACCAAGCAACAACCGGTTCAGAGCCTCCTGGATCTGGCGCTCCGTTTCGGTATCCACGCTCGCCGTTGCCTCATCGAGGATCAGCAACGGCGGGTCCTTTAAGATCGCCCGCGCAATGGAAATCCTCTGTTTTTCGCCGACGCTCTGCCGTATCCCGCGTTCGCCCACACCAGCGTCCAAGCCTGCCGGTAATCGCGAAACAAACTCTTGCGCATTCGCCGCGCGAAGCGCTTCCCATAGCTCAGTCTGACTCGCATCGGGTCTTCCGAACAGGAGGTTCTCACGGATCGTTCCGTTAAATAAAAAGCTCTCCTGACTCACGAACCCTGTCGCGTTCCGGATCGCGCGTTTGGAGAGGGTGCGAATCGACCGTCCATCGATTAATATATCCCCTCCTGTCGGACTCAGTTCGTAGAACCGAAGCAGGAGGTTGACCAAAGTCGATTTTCCTGCGCCAGTTTCCCCCACCAGCGCAATCGTTTGCCCCGGTTCAGCCACGAACGAAACGCCTCTCAGCACAGGTTGATCGTCGCTATACGCGAACGACACGTTCCGATACTCGATGTGACCAATCGGAGAAAATGGCTCACCTGCTTCCAAATCGTTCTCAGCCGGTTCATCGAGAATTTCAAACACCCGTTCAGCCGCTGCTCGAGCACTCTGCAGCATCTGATTCAACTGGTGCAATCTTCCAATCGGTTCGTAAAGGAATCGCACGAGAATCAGGCACGCCACTAACTCTCCAAGTTCCATGTGCCCCTGCAGCACGGCCATTCCGCCAAAGCCGGTAACGATCACCAGACCGCACGAAGTCAAAAAATCCATCGACGGATCGTAGATTGCCCAGGCTCGCATCACCACCAGTGTTGCCTCTTTCAATCCTTTGCTCGCCTTGTTAAACCTTTCGTGTTCCTGGCTTTCGCGCACGTAAGCCTTGATCTGGCGAATCCCGGACAGGTTATCATGCAGCAACGAATTCATTGCGGAACCGGCTTGCCGTTGCAATCGATAACGCGACCTAGCCGTTAAGGTGTAGATCAAGGCGCCCGCTATCAAAAAAGGGACCGGAAGCATCGTCAACGTCGCAAGCCACGGTTCCCGGACAAAGAGCAGCACACCCACGATCAGGACCTGGAGGATTGCAACCGTTCCCTGTTCAATGCCGTCGATCAGAACACGTTCGACGGAGTTCACATCTTCCAGGACTCGGGTCATAATGTCGCCCGTGGCGCGGTAATCAAACCAGCGCAGCGGCAATGTCTGGATATGCTCGTACAGATCGCTGCGAAAATCGAAAATCACCTTCTGTTCGAAGGTGTTGTTGAGAACGATCCGGACACCGTTGGATAGGCTCTGAATGAAAAATGCACCAATCGCGAGCAACGCGAGCGGCGGAATCAACTCCGGTTTTCTGCCCCGAATCGCATCATCGATCACGCGTTGTGTGACAGTGGGAAACACGATCACCATCAAGGTAGCTAGAACCGCGAACCCGACTGTTCCGGTCGCCAACCATGGGTATCGTCGAAGATATCTAAAAACTCGTAGAATCGTTTGCATCAACCCACCCACGCTACCATCGATTGAGAAAATCGGGAAGGAACCCTCAACCGCCCACTAATCATCGATTTAGATATGCGCCCTCCTCGCGCCGTGGCGGCGTCCATTTTCAACGCAACCCTCTGGGCCGTGTCCAGTTGGCTGTTTTCCGCGTTGCTCGCTTCATCATATCGATCTAGAGAGCACAGCCTGCATCCCGGTGCCAGCGGCATTCCCCAGTAGCGGCTGCCTGGCTGGCCGCTTGAATTTTTTCTCTCCCGCCATTAATACCGCTGGTCGTGCAGTCTCATCTTCCGGTCTACGAACTCCAACAGCAAATTATCGAATTTCTGCGGTCCTTACCCCGCCTTATCCTTCAGGCACCCACTGGGTCAGGCAAGTCGACCCAGGTTCCCCAGATACTCCTTGACGAAGGGCTAGCGGGAAATGGTCAGATTATTGTTTTGCAGCCGCGCCGGTTACCTACTCGGATGTTGGCCGCGCGGGTGGCTTACGAAAGAAACGTCCGCCTGGGCGAAGAAGTCGGCTACCAAATCCGGCTCGACAATGTTTCCACGGCAAGAACTCGCATACGTTTCGTCACTGAAGGGGTCTTACTTCGGCAGATGGTCGGAGATCCGTGCCTTGCCGGTGTAACGGTTCTCATTTTCGACGAATTTCATGAGCGCCATCTTTACGGCGATATAGCCCTGGCTCGCGCTCTCGAGATCCAAGCCTCCTTGCGTCCGGATCTTAAAATCGTGGTAATGTCCGCAACGCTGGACACTGACCTGCTGGAGGCTCATCTCCGCCCCTGCGGCCTGGTCACTTCGCAGGGACGCACGTTCCCCGTTGAGATCGAATATTTAAGGCGCGAAACGATCGATGAACCGCCCTGGGAGATTGCCTCGGATGCTTTTGCTCAGGCGCCGGACGATGGAGGAGACGTTTTGATTTTTATGCCAGGTGCATTCGAAATTGCTCGCACCATCCAGGAACTCAAACGGTCCGATTTCAAAGGAGTTGTCTTGCCATTGCACGGCGATCTCTCTCCGAGAGCGCAGGACGCTGCTGTGGCCACGTATCCGGAAAGGAAGATAGTGGTATCCACCAACGTGGCGGAAACCTCCTTAACAATTGATGGCGTGACTCTGGTGATCGATAGCGGTCTCGCGAAGATCGCCAGATATGACCCCCATCGCGGCATAAATACTCTCATTACGGAAAAGATCAGCCGGGCATCTGCGGACCAGCGTGCGGGCCGGGCCGGGCGTACTGCCCCCGGACGTTGTCTCCGCCTCTGGTCAGAGCGAGATCAATTGGGCCGGCGCGTCCAGGACCTGCCCGAAATCAAGCGACTCGATCTGGCCGAAATCGTCCTCAACCTGAAAGCGGCCGGCGTGACTGATCTTGAGCGCTTCGGCTGGATTGAAGGGCCTGACCCGAATTCGTTGCGCCGCGCAATTGAACTCTTAGAAGATCTCGGAGCGTTGGATCGTGAAAATGGAAAAATCACCGGCGTCGGGCATCGCATGCTCTCCTTTCCCATGCATCCCCGATACTCTCGAATGCTCTTGATTGCAGACGAACTGGGTTGTGTTTCGACGATCGCGCTTGTCGCCGCGATTACCCAGGAGCGCCACCTGCTCAGACGGAGCGAAAACAACCAAATGGAACATGACCGGGAACTGTTACTTGGCAAGGAAGTCGAATCAGATTTTTTTGTATCGATTCGCGCATGGCTGTACGCGCAGCAACACGGCGCGGATAAAGCACGCCGCCTCGGTATTCGTTACGCTATCGCCCAGCAGATTGCTCCAGTTTTCGAGCAATTCGTCGAGATCGCCAAGGCCGAGGGATTGAACGTGGACAAGAACGTTGACGACTTCGATGCCGCAGCACTTGGAAAATGCATGCTGGTCGGGTTTTCGGATCATTTAGCCAAACGCATTGATTCCGGAACGCTGCGCTGCGACCTTGTCCACCGCAGACACGGCGTACTAGCTCGTGAAAGCGTCGTGCAAAAGAGTCCCTTGTTCGTGGCCGCCGAGATTCGCGAAATCCAGGGTAGGAACGATGAACTGATCGTCCTGCTGTCTCAGGTCACTGGCGTCCGGGAAGAGTGGCTTCGTGAACTTTTCCCTGATGATTTTCGAGCGTCGGACCAGGCTTACTTTGATCCGGTGACGCGGCGTGTTCAGAAGAAAAGAGAACTTGTTTTTCGAGACCTCGTTCTTCAAAGCGTAAAATCCGATGCGCCTGCTGATGAAAGTGCCTCCGAGCTCCTGGCCAAGGAAGTGATCGCCAATCGATATTCACTCACCCACTGGTCGCATGATGTTGAGCAATGGACGGTTCGTCTCAACTGCTTGTCGCAATGGTATCCCGAATTGGGACTGCCAAAGATCGACGCAGATGCTCGGTTTCATCTCGTGCAACAAGTATGTCACGGGGCGATAAGCTACAAAGAGATCAAAGATCGCGCGGTCTGGCCTGTGATCAAAACGTGGCTCTCCCCCCTCCAGCAGCAGGCACTCGATCAGTTCGCGCCTGCCCGATACGAATTGCCGAGCGGCCGCTGTGCCAAACTCCTGTACGCCGAGGACCGCGCTCCCATCCTGGCTGCACGAATTCAGGATTTGTATGGGATCGAGGGATCGTTGAGGATCTGCGAAGGACGCGTCCCGATTCTTCTCCAGATACTCGCCCCCAACCACCGCCCGATACAGACCACTCAAAATCTCTCAACCTTCTGGAAAGAAGCGTATCCAAGAATCAAACAGGAATTGCAGCGCAAATACCCGAAACACGAATGGCGTTAGCAGACTGGGAATCTCGCGTATGCAGCGCCAAACACATCCAAGCTGCTCGCGATATCTCCAGGCTGCTCATTGCGAATTTTCCCGCCACGCCTTGCCCGATTGGTAGCTCATCAGCCGGCGCTCATAGAAAGGGATATCCTGTTGCGACCCGAGCAGAATTGCTTTTTGCTCCCATTTTTGCGCGGCCTTGAAGTCTCCGGCTTCGGCATACCCGGCAGACAGAACGTCCAGCACTGTGTCGTCTTTCCAATGGGTCAGTTTCGCGGCTTCTGTGGCCAGTGCAACTGCAGTGGCTCCGTTCCGAACCTGTGGATCCCCAGTCGTGGCGTACAGCCATGCGGCGCCAGCTCGGGAGATTGGATCAGTTTTCGACAGTTTGATCGCACTCTGGAAATCCGCCAACGCGTCCGCCTTACGACCGAGCCTGCTGTATGCGTTCGCTCTGAGCGTATAAAGCTGCGCCAAGTTCAACCTGTTGGCATCGCCTCCGTTATTCTGAATCGCCGCGTTGACTGCCTCAATCGTATCTTTTGGCCGATTCAAATTCGAAGCAGCCGCCGCTCTAGCCGCCTGCAACCACCATCTTTCCGGGTGTTGTTTCCCAGCTTTGGTCGCGGCTTTGAAAGCCTCTTTCCACATCCCGTTTTCAACCATGATCCCAATCTTGCTCGCCTCTTCCTTTTCCTCCGGCGTGAACTTGTGGCCGGGCGGGAAAATCTCCTGAGGAATGGCCTCGACTGTTGGTCCTTGGGACCTGTTTGCCCGGTGACGCCTGGCGTAATGATGTTTTGAATTCCCGGCCTTCGAGGTTCGATGCTTGTTCGACGTAGCATGTTTGCTCGACGTCTTCTGCTTGGACCGGCTGGACGTTTCTGCAAGACCGGTATTGATTGCGACACAGAACAGTAAAAAGAACGCACTAAAAATCTTCGCCTTGCGCATCAACAATCATTCGGTTGAATCAAGATCTATATCGACTTATCCGCCAGTGTCACCCGGGTCTCAAGGGAAAGCCAACGAGGATTTGATCCCGGCTAGATTCTCTCTCGTTGCTCGATCCAAATACCTGATTTCACTTCAGCACCCGGCGCGCTACAGTTCAACGACATGACAGAGGTCGACGCACTCCAGAATACCACCGCCGAAGACCGGCTTCGAGGAGCCGTATGGGGCCAGTTTATCGGAGATGCTGCGGCCCTGGGTACCCATTGGATCTACGATCGCGATGCATCCACGCCTTGCTCAAGCACTCAGACGATTTCGAGCGCGCCATCCTCGCCACACTGCGAGCAGGTGGTGACAACGCCGGGCGCGCTTCAACGCTGGGCGCCTGGCTCGGAGCGCACCTTGGGATCGCTGCAATCCCAAAAAATTGGACGGTCAAATTGAACCGCGCAGATCGGATATCCGAGGCTCTAGAAAAGATCTTACCTGCATCCCTCACCACACTGAGAGATCGTGAGCGTGCAGGCTCTTCCTGAGCTTTGCGGGCTAACGTCCGTAACGTCCGAAAGAATATCCTCTGCTCGTGCGAAACCCTTTCACCGGTTTGACCGGTCCCTTCCCCTCCGCAAAAAGAGCAGTGTAGACATAATTAAAGCCATCCAGCTTCTGGCGCGGAATTTTCTGG
>JAFAQT010000217.1 GCA_019246215.1 Verrucomicrobiota bacterium | reverse complement strand
CTCAGAGCGTACCTGGATAAGAAGGGTTTTAAGACCGCAACGATTGACGATAATCTTGCCATCGCGGGTGAACTCTGGCAGGAGGTCATTGAACCCATCGAGGGCTTCTACGAGGGCAAGGCGGATGTGTATCCATTCTGAGCGACTATTTCGGAGCGCTGTCGGGGGACGACACCCATCTCGACCTGCCCGTCATCCGGCGAAGTGCAGACGAATGTCCCGTTCGTATTCGGGAAAATAGCGGCCGATGTCGGTGATGCGGAACGACCTCTAGGCACTATAGGCGGGGCCAACGGTACGAGAAAATGAAATTTGTCGGGCTGAATGACCAACTATCCCGCTCTCGCCATCAACGGCGCGCGCATCGCGCCCGATGCCGAAACGGTGTATGGTTTCATCGCCGGGCTCTACGAGGCCAACGATTTTACCTTTGAGCGTCTCGCAGCCTAGCTCCGCAATAATGTCGAGCCAGCTAATCCTATGAACATGCAATTTCCTGTGAACATGCAATTAGGTTACGCCCTCCTACGCGACCGACGCGTCCCGATCCGGACCAAACTGATTGCGTTGGGTATAGGCGCGGCCGGCATCGGCGCGCTCGAGATGCTGCAGCTCCCGGTCGAGGGCATTTTCGCGGTTCTGCTGCCCTTCGTCGGCGCCGGCAGCGATCTGGCCTTGGACAGCGCGGAGGCAATTATCGGTCCATTGCTGATCGCCACCGTTGTGCTGCCACATATAGCGCCTGCCGATATCGTCCGGCAAATCCGCGCCGAGAGCGCGCGCGGCCAGGCCCGAAGCTGATCCTGAGGTGCCGCTCCATAGCTGGCCTCCGCCTGAAACTATAGAATTACCGGCAGGTATCCTCTCCATCCCCCTTTTTCAGGCATTACAGGGTACTAGAGAGGAGATCCGTGTAATTTTATACGCTTGTATATTCGACTCGGCGTGGCAGACCGATATGTACGCTGGTAGTTGATACCGACCTTAGCACCGGGTCGCCACGCTCCCAATGTTAGAACTCGAACAGTTGCCTGGGGCTCCCAAGCCCGTATCATGCAAGCACGAGTCGACTTGGTGAAACCCGTCAAAACTGAATCAGTATATGGAACCCAAACAGTGGGTTGGAATCGATGTTTCCGGGAAAAGGCTCGAAGTCTTTGTCCGCCCTATCCAAAGGATGTTGAAAGTAGCCAATTCACCTGCTGGATTGGCGACGCTGGTAAGCGAACTGCTCGCGATCGATCCAGCGCTAATCGTAGTCGAAGCCACAGCAAACTGGCATTTGGCAACCGTCGCAGCCTTAAGCGGCGCGGGATTGCCGGTGGCCGTAATCAACCCGCGCCAGGCGCGTAACTTTGCCCGCGCAACGGGACAGCTGGCCAAGACTGATCCAATCGACGCACGATTGCTGGCCCATTTCGCTGAATATACAAGCGTATAAAATTACACGAATCTCTCTAGTACCCTGTCAATCAAGGCCTGAAAAACCTCATCCATCTCCCGACCGGAGCTGAAAATAAGGTTGCGGCTGTCTTCGACCTGATAGTTGGAATCACTGCTGTCCAAGAAGGGTTCTAAAAAAGACCTGACAAAAAGGCCTCCGTTTCGGGTTAAATCGTTGGTGTGAAAATGAAGCGAGAAAACCGTCCACGGAGGCTGGAGAGATGGTAGGACACTCGAGCCTTTTTAGCCAAGTGCTTTTGCTCGTAAACCGGCACCAATTCGCGCGGCGAGTCAAAGAATGCTGCGCGGAGAAAGCTGCCAAGGGTTTCAGCTGCTGGAGTCAAATGGTGGCCATGATGTTCTGCCAACTGGCACAAGCTAAGTCGCTGCGCGAAATCAGCGACGGCCTAGCCTGTTGTGAAGGCAAACTGAATCATCTGGGTCTCCACGAGAGTCCGAAACGTTCAACCTTGTCCTACGCCAACGCCAAGCGCCCCTGGCAGCTGTTCGAGCAAGTCTTCTACGATCAGCTTGGCTTAGCACAGAGTCTGGCGCCCAAAAAGAAGCTGCGCTTCAAGAATAAGCTTCTGAGCTTGGACGCCAGCGTGATTGATCTGTGTCTGAGCATGTATAATTGGGCGACCTTCCGCCAAACCAAGGGAGCGGTGAAATTGCATTTGCTTCTGGATCACGAGGGTTATTTGCCAGTCTTCGCTCACTTGAGCGAAGGAAACGTCCATGAAATGATCGTGGCCAAGAGCTTGAATTTTGCCAAAGGTACAGTGGTGGTCATGGACCGGGGCTATATCGACTACAAACTTTTCGCCCGTTGGACGAAAGCCGGAATATTCTTTGTCACCCGACTCAAAGAGAACGCCAATTACTGGCACTTCGAAGATCGGCCACTACCCAAGAGTGGCAAGGTCCTGAAGGACCAGTTGATCCGGCTCAATCCGCTCGCGGCCGGAGCACCCTGTAAGGAAGACTTACGTTTGGTGACGATCTGGGATGAGCGCAACCAATGTGAAGTCCAGCTGCTAACCAACCAAATGCAATTTGCGGCCAACACAATTGCCGCCATTTACCGAGAACGCTGGCAGATTGAACTGTTTTTTAAAGCTCTCAAGCAGAACCTGAAGATAAAGACCTTCGTAGGGACAAGCGCCAATGCGGTCCGTATCCAGATTTGGACAGCATTAATCGCGATCCTATTGCTCAAGATCCTGCAGTTTAAGAGCACCTTTGGGTGGGCCTTGAGCAATCTGGTAGCCCTGCTGCGCTGGAATCTATTCAGCTATCGGGACTTATGGGAATGGATTAACCGTCCCTTTGACACGCCGCCTGAATACCCGGCGATCCAGGGCGAGCTCTTCGATTTGGACAGCATCCCGGGGCAGCCAAACCTAACAGAAGGGGGTTCTTTTTGAAAAATCATCCACCGCGCCCGCCGAACCGCCTAAAATCGAGACTACCCTGTCCAACTAACGATTATTTTGGACAGCAGTGAGCCGATATCAACTCTAGGATTCAAAACTTAATGCTTCCTTGCTCCTCCCAAGGTAGCCAAGATAAAAATTTATATGCTTTAATTTCTTTTCGGCTAAGGGATTAGCTGGTGGAGGTAGTTCGCTGACTTCGTAGTGCTGCAAAAAGAAGGACCGTTATTCCACAGGTTTATTGCCCGGATTTGATGACCGCCGGAGTGATTATTGGTAAACTGATTACCTCCTGAGTGTAATAGTCTCGAAGTCCGTACGCTTGTCCACGCTTGATCATTAAGAAAATGGCAATTGCTAAGGCTCGAAATAAACTCCAGTAAAATAGATATTAAATAGTACCGCTGTTAGGGGAGGTGATTTTGTAGTATGTACCTGTGACAGAAACTACAGACACGCTAATGGCGAAGCCTTCACGGACAGTAATGTTACTATTTCCTGGAACACTGGCATTGTTTGCAAAGATTTGCTCGCATACCCGATCAGGTCAGGAAAATATTCCAGGACGGCTTCTGAGCTTCCAGCCGCCAGGAGCTCCCGGAGTCCACTGTCGGCTTGTATCGAGAAACCAGATCCGTCTGTTCCGTTTACAACAATTAGCATCCCCCTTCCGCTTCCGCCATGCGGCAAGCAATCTCCGCCAGTTCTTTGGTATTTCCGCATCTCGATAAACTGACTTCCGTCGCCGCGGCATAATGAGCACGACTATGTCGATCGCGTAAAAAATCAGTTTGAGCGGATCATCGACAGCGGCTTCCACGCCGAAAATCTGCCTCGTAGTAAGCCCATAGCTTTTGCCGGATACCTTCTAGCATGGTTGCGATTGCATCCTTCGCTTTAGCGACACCGGCTTGGGATGTTCTTGTCGCTCGCGCCGTAGCATGGCTAGGTCGAGGAGTTCGCACCTCCTTCGGCCCGCTTACCGCACTTTGCCGATTGGCTGTATTGCCGGGCAGCTATCGTGTGGTGCCGCCATCGCCTCCTGTTCTTACGTGATTGGCCGGTATTTCGGATAATTACGATGCGAGGTTGCGTCGTTGCAAACACGAGCGAGGGAGGGAGCAGCCACGACGCCATTCGCAATCGCAATGTTGAAAGCGTTGTCATGGATACGTAGAGACGATTGACGTTTATGAGGACACAAAGAGGTTCGAGATTCGAAAAATTGAGAGTGGGAACAGCGAAGGTTCCAATCCTGCGGTTATGCGTTCCGGCTGGACGCCGCACAATTCAGCACCGGCCAGTTCGTCGAATGGGTCGAGCTGGCGCGACGGTCCTGCCCCTTCTTCGGGTTCAACGTACGTTGGGACCTGAATGACGGAGCCGTATGACCCTGGCGAGGTCCTATCCGCGTGAATCGTTGCGCGATCATGTCAGTTTAAGGCCTTTCTAAAAGCGGACCGGCGGATTTTCTGGTAAACACACAAGGGAACGTGTAGCATCGTTTGTTGGTCATCAATGCTCGATGAAGTCCAGGGTTGCAATCTTCTTATGTGTGGTCGCCGTCTTCCAGTTAATGGGCGGGCACTGGGCGATATTGCAAGCGACGGCTTGGGTCGGCATGCTGGTCAAATACTCCGAATCCGAAGGTGTCGAAGAGGGGATCAGCAAAACCTTTGATGGAAAGCATCCTTGCAGCCTTTGTCTCAGTATTGCCAAGAATAAGCAGGCTGAAAAGAGGCAAAGTTCGCACCTTGCTGCCGCCAAGATATATCTAATCGTCCAGACGCAGGGTTGGACGCTGCGGCCTCCCTGTTACTCTTGGTGTTTAAAGGCTCGAATCGCTTCACTATCGAGCTGCAACAGCAGTCCACCGGATCCTCCTCCTCGGGTGTCCTAAAAGCTAGTTCGATCCCAGTTCCAATCGTGCTTGGACGGTACGCTTGGAACGCCTTCACACCCGAACCCGAAAGTCGCGCCAGTCGCATTGCCGACTTCTCACAACCCAAGATAATTTAAATTGTATCTCAAGAATCCCTCTGCTTTCAGAGGCGCGGTTTTATTTTCCGTCTCCATCTGCGCCTTCGTCGCGGTACCTTTGTCCGCGTTTTCTCACGGTTTTGCCGGAGATCGTTTCTTTCCAGCAACACTCACCACCGACGACCCATTTGCCGCGAGCGAACTGTCATTGCCGACCTTCAGTGGAATACGTCAGCCCGGACAACCTCCGGTAAAGGTCTTTGACCTCTCGACGGACATTTCTCTGCTGGTATTGCCGCGAATCGCACTGACAATCGGTGACGGATATAGCATCCACAAAGTGACCAACCAGAGTGCGCAGACTGGATTCGACAACGCTGCACTAAACGTTCTCTATGAATTTTTCGAGAACGACAAACACGAGGCGATTACTTCCCTTGGTCTAACCTGGGATATCGGCGGGAGCGGTCGTAAGTCGCTTGGCAATGATTCCTTTAGCACCTTTACTCCGACTTTTTACTTCGGAAAAGGTTTCGGGGATCTGCCCGATAGTCTCCCTTTCCTTAGACCATTCGCAATCACCGGAACACTGGGATTAGGTATTCCGACGAGCTCGGGTAACCAAAGCGATCCGCACCCCAACACGTTAGAATGGGGCTTAGCCCTTGAATACAGTTTGATTTATCTGCAAGAACACGTCAAAGACATCGGCTTAAAGGCCCCTTTCGACCACCTGATCCCGCTTGTTGAGTTCTCCATGTCGACTCCCTTGAATCGAGGAGTAAACGAACTAACTACCGGTACCGTTAATCCAGGGGTTATCTGGTCAGGTCAATACTTTCAGGTAGGAATCGAAGCAATGATACCGGTCAACGGCCATACCGGGCACAACGTCGGAGTAATCGCCCAGATTCACTTTTATCTGGACGATCTTCTGCCCAAGGTGTTTAGCAAACCTCTCTTTGCTAGGTGAACGGATGATAGCCTTAACGAAACTTCCATTCACTGTGTGTACCTTTGCTGGTCCTCGTCAAGGGGATTTGGGCGCATGCATTTGTCGATCACACGGAACCGGCGGCGGGAAGCCAGATCCATAGCGCAACGACTCAGGTGAAAATCTGGTTTACCGAGGAGTTGGAATCCGCGTGGAAATAAGATTCAAGTATTGGACAGGTCCGGTGGCGAGGTCGATAAGCGGGATGTGAAGATGGATCATTCAAATGGTGCCTTGCTGGCTGTTTCGCTTCCCGAGCTGAAGCTGTGCAAATACAAAGTCGTGTAGCGTGCCGTCTCAATGGACACTCATGTCACAACTGGAAACTTCACGTGTGAATTACTCTGAGTGGCGACTACACCCAAGG
>JAFAQT010000180.1 GCA_019246215.1 Verrucomicrobiota bacterium | reverse complement strand
AAGGGGCATCGAGAACAGGCATCCAACACCCGAAGACATTTATTTGGTCATTGAAGTAGCGGATACCACGTTGGACTATGATTCGGGGGTCAAACTCAGAGCTTACGAAAAAGGCGGCATCAAGGAATACTGGATTATCGATGTGGGTCAGAAGACGGTGAAGGTCTACAGGCTGCTGCCCCAAGGGGACAACTACACGCCAGAGGCTCATACGCACGGGGTCATTGCCCCTCAGGCGTTTCCCGATGTCACTGTAGAGTTCAAGGACATCTTTTAAAGAGCCTGAGGAATCAAGTGGCGGTAGCCGAGGATCAGATCGCCTTTGGAATCCGCCTGGGTCGGTCGGGAACCGAACGCCGCCAGCGCAAGTCATTGATTTCCATCCTCACGACGACAGTAAGGGCTCAGCTCACTGAAGGGGATGTATTCCGTGGCGGAATACGTCCCGTTTGGTTCAGGGGAAACATCCCACAACTGGCCTGCGCGTCGACCTCTTGGGAATAACGGTGGAGCACGACCACAAGGCTCGCTGGGACAATTAGCCAATGGGCACGGCGCATCTTGGTAGAAAACGGGAATTGGTCGCTCCGGATCTCATGAAATCAGAATAAAGGGAGAGGAAGAGTTCGAAGAGTTGCAGCTTAAGCCGGTTCCAAAGCGACCGGCGCCGCTGATCCCGGATTGGCCGCGCGGCAAAGGTGATCGAGCCTTGGAATATTCTTTGATCGTTAGTCCGCGATGAACGGTATTAGCAAGCTATAGCTGGAGTTCGATCTTTCCACGTCGCCAGGTCTTCGGGCTGAGAGTCGCTGGTTAAGTCGCAACAGGCAGACGGGTACGGAGCCCAGCGATTCTTCCCGGGTAAATGAGATTGGCTGAAGATTGATCAAAGATGGATTCGGAGATAATTCAGCGCGACCAGGGAATTACATCTACTGTGAAAAAGGGAATGGATAGATCTACCGATTTATTTTTCTTAAATTCCAAAGATGAGCGAGTACCTTTTAACCGCGAGCGGCGTCAGCAAGAGATTTCCTGGAGTCGTTGCTCTCGACAAGGTGCTGTTGAGCATAAGGCGGGGTGAGGTGCACGCGCTGCTGGGTGAAAATGGCGCGGGCAAATCAACGCTGCTGAAAATCCTTTCAGGGGCTTATCATCAGGATAGCGGTACACTCGAACTCGATGGTGAGGTGCTCAGGCATCAGTCTCCTTTCGAGCGGCAGCGGCTCGGGATCGTGACCGTTTACCAGGAAAGCAGCCTGATGCCGAACATGTCGGTCGCCGAGAATATCTTTATTGGCAGGGAACCTAGTAGAGCAAATTTTGTCAATTGGACGGCAATGCAGAAGGCTGCAAGCCAGGCTCTTGCGAGGTTGGATCTGCGCGTAGATCCGCGAACACCCGTTCACTCGCTGAGCGTCGCTGAACAACAACTTGTCGAAATCGCGCGCGCGCTGACGATGAATGCGAAGCTGATTATCCTGGATGAACCAACTGCGTCTTTAAGCGACCGCGAGGTCCGGAAATTGCACCAAATTGTGCGAGACCTGAAGAGCCAAGGAATCAGCACCATCTACGTCACCCACCGGCTAAACGAAGTAACGGATATCTGTGATCGTTTCACCGTACTTCGCGACGGAAAATATGTCGGCGATGGCGAAGTGGCACAAACTACCATCGATCAGATCATTCGTATGATGGTGGGCCGGAACGTCGAATATCTCCAGGGCGTGCATCATCAAGGGGGCGACGTAGTCTTGCGGATTGAAGGATTGACTCGTGTAAAGAGGCTGCCGAGGCCCCAGGCGGTGCTCCTTCGGCAGATGAGTCTTGAGATTCGAAAAGCCGAAATCCTTGGCCTGGCTGGCCTGGTCGGCGCTGGGAGGACGGACTTTGTTCGCGCCCTTTTCGGAGCGGAAGCCTACGACAGCGGGAATTGTTATTTGGACGGAAAGCAGGTGCAAATCAAGACGCCGACCGACGCGATTGATTTTGGCATTGCTCTGGTACCGGAAGACCGCAAGCAACAAGGCTTGTTTCTCACCCAATCGGTGCGCCAGAACATCACGTTACCAAGTTTGAAGCGGCTTTGCGTTTGGGCCTATTTTGTTAGCCGACGAGCGGAGGATGAGCTCGTGGAACAATTTCGCAAAAGTCTTCGCATACGGATGCCAAGCCAAGAAGTCATGGTCGGCACCTTGTCGGGAGGAAACCAGCAGAAGATTGTTCTGGCGCGGTGCATGGCGTTAAAGCCCAAGGTGCTGATCGTGGATGAACCAACGAGAGGCATAGACGTTGGCGCCAAAGCGGAGGTTCACCAACTCTTACGCAATCTCGTATCGGAGGGAACTGCCGTGGTCGTGATCTCTTCCGAGCTACCGGAAATCCTGTCGCTCTGCGATCGGGTTGTTACGGTGAAAGAGGGACATATCACCGGCGAAATGCCGGTTGCCGAAGCGACCGAAGAGAAACTGATGAAATTAATGACTCTGGGGATAGGAGAAACGCATGTCCACGCCGGAGTCGAACTGGCGTAACCAACCATGGCTGAAACCGCGACACCCGAGCAAGTCTTAGAACGAGACAATAAGTCCACTCGATGGATCGCTGTTCTCGAAAAATTTGGGGTGATGATGTTCCTGGTCCTTTTGATTCTCTTCTTCGCTTCGCAGAACGAGCGGTTCCTGTCCGTTCGTAACATCTTCAATATTCTGGCAGACGTATCCGTGTATGGAATCATGGCGGTAGGAATGACTTTTGTCATTCTTACCGCAGGGATTGATCTTTCGATAGGCTCCCTGATGGCGCTTTGTTCCATGTGCGGAGCGGTGGCAATTAAGGGCGTCGGCGAAACGCGCTATTCGGTCGGCAATCCCCTTACCTTCGGTGGTTTTAGTTGGCTGGTGGCGCTTTTGATCTGCCTCGCAGTCGGGACGGCGGCCGGCTATGTTCAAGGAAAAGCAAGCACATGGCTGCGTGTGCCGCCGTTTATCGTGACGCTTGGGGGAATGACGGTTTGGCGAGGAGCCACCCTTGTCATAGGTGGCGGCTCGCCGGTCAGCGGATTTGATCCAGGGTACAAGTGGTGGGGGAGTGGAATGATCTTCCAAAGGATTCCTGTTCCGGTCCTCGTGTTTTTGATTGTCGTGGTTGCCGGATTCATCCTCCTTCGCTGCACCAGGTATGGGCGGCAAGTCTACGCTGTAGGTGGCAACCCGGAAGCCGCGCGTTTATCTGGGCTTCGGCTCGAGCGCATATTTACGAGCGT
>JAFAQT010000056.1 GCA_019246215.1 Verrucomicrobiota bacterium | reverse complement strand
TTTCAAAAGGGTCAGCGCAAGGATGATGTGATGCAGGCACGGTTACGTATTTTCAGAAAAAAGCATCAAGAAGGGGTGATCTTTATTGGGGTGGCCCAGGAAAGACAACGGCATTTGGTGGTGCAAGGACCTCGGGAGCGCACAACGCATCTGCGCCCGTTTCGATGAGCAGAAGATCGAGGCCTTTTTCCGAAATGGCTGCGCCGGCTACCGCATCCCTTTAGTGCCAAAGAGCGCCAAGCAGGTTATCGCTACGAGCTCTCCATATTGCAGGCGGAGTTTTCCCTCACCCAGATTTGGGATCGCGCGATAAGCGGGCGCTGCTTTTTCGAGCGGCGATCACCAGGCGACGAAAGCACGACCCGACGATCTAGTCTTGCGTAACGCTGGCAAGTGTTTCCAAACTGCTTGGTCAGGCAGGTGAGGTTCCGCCGAAGGGATCGGTTCGCAACAGCGAACCCCGCGAATTTTGGCACGAGAATCTTTCGGGCTGGGAGCGCCGCAGTCAGGCATCGGTCCTGAGGACCCTCATGCACGCCCTCGACCGCCATGCCGCCCTCGGCCTACTGCGGAACTGAATCGTAAAGAAAGGGTTACCGCCGGTCTTCTGTCCGGCGGGTCCCCCTTTCGAGTAACGAAGAAGCCCCCTTTTCAGCTAATAGAGCTCCGATTCACCAAATGCTACGATAATAAGGTTACGATGGACCATTTTCGTAAATTTTAACCTTAGGCGAAAACCGAGCTCATGACAAAAGGAAGCGAAAAACGAAGAACCGGTTACCCTATCGATCCGCTGTTTCTCGACCGATGGTCAGCCCGAGCGATGTCTGGCGAGGAGATCGCCGAAGAAGAGCTCCTGACGGTGTTCGAGGCAGCGCGGTGGGCCCCTTCCTCCTACAACAACCAGCCTTGGCGGATTCTGTATGCACGCCGAAATACGATACATTGGCCGCTCTTTTTCGATTTGCTGGTGGATTTCAACAAGACCTGGGCTAAAGGAGCTGCTGCGTTACTTGTGTTCTTATCCAAAAGAACTTTTGACCATAACGGTGAAATTTCAATCACCCATTCATTCGATACTGGCGCTGCCTGGGAAAATTTCGCTTTGCAAGCCTCCCTGAAGAATCTTGTCGTCCATGGTATGGAAGGGTTCGATTACGAAAAGGCAAGAACGGTCCTCAGGGTTCCGAATGATTTTCAAGTTGAAGCAATGGCCGCAATTGGCAAACCGGGCAAAAAACAAGATTTGCCCGCCGGCTTGCAGGAACGGGAGGCTCCGAACGACCGCAGAGCATTGGCCGAGCTGGTAAGTGAAGGGCCGTATGTTGCGCTGGTGACCGGGGCGCACGTTGCTTGATCTCTAGATTTCCAATGTCTGGCGCACGGCTTAAGTTATCTTGACGTTTGTGAATTCCTCCTCTGCAAAAATCATTCGCGTTTTAATTGCGGATGATCATCCGGTCATTCGCGAAGGCCTCGGAACTATTCTCCGGTCGGCAAAAGACATCAAAGTCGTGGCCGAAGCCGCCGACGGCGAAGAAGCCTGCATCCTCTACGATCAGCATTCCCCTGATGTTCTAATTCTCGACCTTCGAATGCCAAAGAAAGATGGGCTGCAGGTTGTGACCGAACTGATGTCCACAAGACGACCAAAACCGCGCATTCTCATCATGACAACCTATGAGACCGAGGAGGATATTCGCCGCGCTCTCGGCGCAGGCGCCAGGGGATACCTTGTTAAAGGAGCGCTCTCCGCACAGATTGTAGAAACGATCCGGAAAGTAGCCGCAGGAGAGGCCTTATTTCCACCGAAGATCGCCTCAAAACTCGCGGAATCTTTGGCCCATCCCGAGCTTTCCGGACGCGAGCTGCAGGTTCTTCACTGTATCGCGGCAGGCAAAAGCAATAGAGAAATAGCGAAACAGCTCTCGATCACTGAACATACAGTCAAGGCGCACGTAAAATCTATACTCGTAAAGTTAGGCGCGATGGGTCGCACAGAGGCCATCGCCATTGCTACCAGGCGCGGTTTAATTACCGAACGTTAGCCTGGCTTCGCTTCTGCGTACACCGGCTGCCGCCGGTCTGTGTTGCGATTTTAATAGGAATTCGCAATGCAATCGCGAAATTTCGCGAGCACAGTCAAGGGTTCGTCTTCGCAAGAATCATGAAGCGGGCGGGTTTTCAGGCGCCGGCACGTTAGCTTGGATTGCCGAAGAGCAATATGTCGCTTAATATTCCAAAGCCGCGAGCGAAGAAGCTCCCCCGGAATACCGTTCGAAAGGCCAACTTGTCAGCCAACGCCCCAACGCAACAGATACGTGTGCTTATAGCTGACGACCACCCGGTCGCCCGGGAGGGCCTCTCAAGCATTCTGAAATCTCTGAGAAGCGTCGAGGTCGTGGGCGAAGCTGCCGATGGCAACGAAGCCTGCGAGCTTTATCACCAGCTTCTGCCTGACGTACTCATCGTCGACATCCGGATGCCGGTAAAAGATGGACTACAGGTAATTAGGGAACTGATGTCAGATCGAATGCGCAAACCCCGGATCATCGTGATTACAACTTTTGAGTGCGAAGAAGATCTTCGCCGCGCGATTGTTGCCGGAGCGAAGGGTTATCTGGTAAAAGCAGCAGATGCGAGGCAGATCGAGGAAGTGCTGCGCACGGTCGCCGCCGGGGGGGCCTTGTTTCCGGCTGAAATTACGATGAAGTTGGCGGAATCCGTGACGCGTTCCGAACTCACGAAACGTGAGCTTCAAGTTTTGCAGCAGGCGGCCAATGGAAGGAGCAACAAGGAGATAGCTTCGAAGCTCTATATCAGTGAAGCCACGGTAAAGGGACACATCCGATCTATTCTGACAAAGCTGGCAGCGACTGGGCGTGGCGAAGCCATTTCAATCGCAGCCAAACGCGGGCTGATTCGAGGGAATGGGTGAGCCGGTATTGCGCGTCCTGACATGCAGGATGCGCGAAGGAGGCCAAAGCGAATCACTCTTTCGGAGGGTTAAAATCGTCCATTCGAGGCAGTAGAAGAGCAGCTCTGCCAATGGCTGCGCGTACTGCGAGAGATTAATGATAAGGAATGCTGGACGTTTCGATGCCGGTTTAAAATGACAGGTTCCAGCAATAATATTCTAATCTAAGAAGACGAACGATGATCTGTGAACATGTGACGGTAAAAAGCGGTAACGCAAAGCTCTCAAGCGGATTTGTTCTGGCATAGACGGACAGCTGAAAATGGTCCCGAAAAGCCAGGCTGAAGAGTACGAAACCGAGTCAATGCAGGGCCCGAATATCCCTTTCAAGGAGACAGCTTATTGCTCAAGGGAAAATTGACAAAGTTTAACCGTCGCAAGAGCGATGTCCGGCAAAATCCGCAACTACGCTGAATTACAGGCGTTGATTCGCGTCCCGTTACGGTGGAGTACCCGTTCGATGGCCGGGCATCTTGGAGTATCAAAGGCAACCGTTCAGCGTGTCTGGTGGACCAACGACATTACCGCACCGCACCCGGATATTCAAATTGTCGTGCGACGAGCAATTCAAGGCCAAGTTCTAGGACGTGATCGGGGTTTATCTCGATCCGCCAGACAATGCCGTGGTGCTCTGCAGCGATGAAAAAAGTCAGTCTCAGGCGCTGCAGCGTAGCCAACCCGGTTTACCCTTAGCCCAAGGCCATATCCGGACGATCACTCACGATTACTATCGGCATGAACTGCATACCTTACTTCACTTCGAGTTTCGCGGGCGGCTCGGCCGCGCCGATACGCTTCGAAAACGTTGTCCAAATCCGGAACTCTTTCAGATCCTACCGCGAACCGATTGCCAGGAGTTTGCCGCTATAGAGCCAATCCCAGCTTGTACAACGCTCCGCGACGCTACCCGTTTGTTCTCTGTTCCGCCCTGCGCCAGGATGTGGTCGTCCCGCAGACCTTGCGGTGTATGAGTATAGAACCACGGATATATCGAATTCTTCCAGTTCCGCAAAGCAGCCCAAT
>JAFAQT010000392.1 GCA_019246215.1 Verrucomicrobiota bacterium | reverse complement strand
TCGTTCACGCCCCTTGGCGGGTTCGTACCCCTATTCAATATCCAAATGGGAGAAATCATCTTTGGCGGAGTCGGTTCCGGACTGTACGGAATGATCGTATTCATCGTACTGGCGGTTTTCATTGCCGGGCTGATGGTGGGACGGACTCCGGAGTATCTAGGGAAAAAGATTGAGTCATATGATGTCAAGGTGGCTTCAATCGCGATTTTGCTGATGGCATTTTCGATCCTGGGTTTTTCGGGATGGGCCGCCCTGACACCGTGGGGTCAGGCGGGGACTAACAACAGCGGTCCCCATGGTCTGAGTGAAATCTTCTACGCTTACAGCTCCTGCACCGGTAACAACGGCAGCGCGTTTGCTGGCTTGACGGCGAATCCGACAAACAACGACCCTCATTATGATGTTACCCTGGCATTCGCCACGATCATTGGGCGATTTGGAATGATTGTGCCGGTGATGGCATTGGCCGGATCACTGGGGCGCAAAAAGCTGGTGGCCACCGGCGCCGGTACATTCCCCGTGACCGGCGCATTGTTCGTGACTTTGCTGATAGGGACGATCCTGCTGGTCGGGGCATTAACGTTCCTGCCAGCGTTAACACTTACCCCGATTCTGGAGCATTTCCTGATGCTAAACGGAAAGCTGTTTTGAGCAACTAAAGCAATAATTCAGACCGACATTCACGCTCCTAACATTCTATGGCTGCTAAAGCTCAATCAATTTTTGACCCCGCGATCATTATGCCGGCAATAGGGGATTCGTTCAAAAAGCTAAACCCGATCACACTGGCCAAGAATCCGGTGATGTTTGTGACCGAGGTTGGAGCTCTGATTACTACCGTGCTTCTGGTAATCGGGCATGGCTCTCATTTCGGATTCCAACTCCAGATCGCGGTCTGGCTCTGGTTTACAGTCCTATTTGCCAACTTTGCCGAAGCAATGGCCGAAGGACGCGGGAAGGCTCAAGCGAAAGCATTGCGCGCTACGCGGACAGAAACCCTTGGAAATCTTCTGAAATCGGATGGAACCATTGAAAAAACCGCTGCGAACTTGTTGCGTAAAGGGGATATCGTAGTGGTTTCAGCCGGCGAACTCATTCCTGGGGATGGCGAAGTTATCGAAGGAGCGGCAACCGTCGACGAGTCGGCGATTACTGGGGAATCGGCGCCGGTAATTCGCGAGTCCGGCGGAGACCGCAGTGCGGTAACCGGTGGTACCAAGGTCTTGTCTGATATAATAAAGATTGAGATCACGTCGAACCCAGGTGAGACGTTTCTAGATCGCATGATCACATTAGTCGAAGGTGCGTCGCGCCAAAAAACTCCAAACGAGATCGCTTTGACCATTCTCCTTTCGGCCCTGACGTTGATCTTTTTGATCGCAATGATGTCCTTGAAAGCCTTCGGCATTGCCTCATCGGTCGACTTTACGATCCCGGTCCTGGTTGCGTTATTAGTCTGTCTGATACCGACGACCATTGGTGGATTACTTAGTGCTATCGGTATTGCGGGGATTGATCGTCTGGTTCAGAAAAACGTTCTCGCTATGAGTGGACGTTCAGTGGAAGCCGCGGGGGACGTGGATGTGCTGTTTCTGGACAAGACCGGTACCATAACGATGGGTAACCGTCAGGCGACCGATTTTCTGCCTGCCCCCGGAGTCACCAAAGAGCAATTGGCGGACGCGGCTCAACTTTCCTCCCTTGCCGACGAGACGCCCGAGGGGCGATCGATAGTTGTTCTCGCGAAAAACTTCGGCATTCGGGCGCGGGAATTTAGCGAGATGCCGAAGGTGATTTTCGTTCCGTTCACCGCTCAAACGCGGATGAGCGGTGTTGACATGGATGGCGCAAGTTACCGGAAAGGGTCTGCGGACGCGATTCGTAGCTATGTCGGCGGCAAAATGCCGGAAGCCGTCGAGAAGGACGTCAAGGCGATTTCCAGTTCCGGGGGCACACCTCTAGTGGTGGCAACCCGGCAAACAGTCCTCGGCACGATTCAGCTCAAGGATATCGTAAAAGGCGGCTTGGCAGACCGGTTTGAGCGGTTCCGCGCCATGGGAATCCGAACCGTGATGATCACGGGCGACAACCCGTTAACAGCCGCCGCGATCGCCAGGGAGGCAGGGGTAGATGACTTTCTGGCCGATGCGAAGCCGGAACACAAACTGGCGCTGTGCCGAAAAGAACAACAAATCGGTCACCTTGTTGCGATGACGGGTGACGGTACAAACGATGCTCCTGCGTTGGCTCAGGCCGATGTCGGGGTGGCAATGAACACCGGCACTCAAGCGGCAAAAGAGGCTGGGAACATGGTCGATCTCGATTCAAATCCGACAAAGCTGATCGAAATCGTTGAGATCGGGAAACAACTGCTCATCACGCGCGGAGCGCTCACTACATTCAGCATTGCAAATGACGTAGCTAAGTATTTTGCCATATTGCCGGCCATGCTGGTCGGCACGTTCAAGGAAATCGCCCCGCTGAATATCATGTTCCTTAAATCGTCTGAGAGCGCGATTTTAAGCGCTGTCATCTTTAACGCGGTTATTATTATCGGCTTAATTCCGCTTGCGCTAAAAGGGGTAAAATTCCGGCCGCTTGGCGCTGCGAAAATCCTGGCGCGTAACCTCCTGATTTACGGCTTGGGAGGAATCATCCTGCCATTTATCGGGATCAAGTTGATCGACATGTTTATCACAACCATTGGACTAGCGTAACCCTGAAAAATCCTCCTATGAGAACCTTTCTTAAGGAACTTTGGACATCGATCGTCGCAACAATCGTTCTTTGTGTTCTGGTCAGCGGTTTGTATCCTGTTTTCATCTGGGGAATCGGGCAGGTTCTGTTTTCGCATCAGGCGAATGGCAGCCTGGTTGAGAGTAACGGCCAGATTGTCGGCTCCGAACTCTTAGCTCAGGGATTTAGCGGGGCGAAGTACTTCCATCCTAGACCGTCCGCAGCTGGAACTGGATACGATCCGCTTAACTCAGGTGGGTCCAACCTGGGGCCGACTTCGCAGAAGTTGATCGACGGAATTAAAGCGAATGTCGCTCAATACCGACAGGAAAACGGTTTGACCGGGGATGCGGTGGTTCCTGCGGACGCCGTCACGGCTTCAGCAAGCGGGTTGGATCCTCATATCAGTCTGCAAAATGCCCAACTGCAGGTAGGGCGTGTCGCGAAGGAGCGGGGTCTGAGCGAAGACGCAGTACGTGGCGAAGTCACCAAAGCGACGGATAATCCTTTGTTCGGGATCGGCGGTGAGCCAGGAGTAAATGTGTTGAAGCTAAACTTGGCTCTCGACTCACTCGCGCCGAAGAACGCACTAGCAGCAAAGAAGCCATAACTTTCGCGCATGCGGCGCCCTCGGCCTGTTCGGTTCGGCGGGTTCCGAACCGGCGGGCCGAGCTGTTTAGACTTAATTTCGAACCAGGAGCTACAGATTCCCAGATGGCAGAGCTCAAGCAAACGATGAGTCCTTCTCCCCTTCTGCGAAATCCTTGGGGACCGTGGTTTACCTTTTATATTAGTGTTTTAGGGATTAAGGTTCCTGCTGCTACTGCCAGCTTGCCTCGGTCTTATGCCAGTTGTTGACAATGCTAACCTGAAGCCTAGCCCTGATGATTTCTTGACAATCATCCGCCGGCAACAGCTCGGCAAGCTGAAGATTTACCTGGGACCTTGTCCCGGCGTCGGTAAAACCTATCAAATGTTGATCGAAGGGAACCGACTTCGAAGACAGGGCGTGGATGTGGTGATCGGGTATGTGGAACCTCACAATCGTCCCGAGACCACTGCGCAGATTGGCGAGTTAGAGATTGTTCCCCCTTTAGCAGCGAAGTATCACGGGATCACTTTGAAAGAAATGGATCTCGACGCGGTTCTCGCAAGGAAGCCGACAGTTGCGCTGGTCGACGAGCTCGCGCATACAAACGCGCCGCAAAGCCGGAACCGCAAGCGTTATGAGGATGTTCAGGACCTGCTGCGGGCTGGAATCAACGTAATCGCCACGGTGAACATCCAACATTTCGAGTCGCTGTATAACATCGTTGAAGACGTCACCGGCGTGAAGGTAAAGGAGCGTGTACCCGACGAAATAATTACGCAGGCAGACCAGGTCGTAAACATTGACTTGCCGGCGGAAGATCTTCTCGAGCGGCTCCAGGCTGGCAAGATCTATCCCAAAGAAAGAGTGGAAGCCGCCCTCGCAAATTTTTTTACCTCCAAAAACCTGACTCGGCTGCGGGAAATGACCCTCAGCGAGACGGCGAATATTCTTGATCGCAGGAGTCGGGAAGGGGCCGAGACCGAGAGCAATATTGGCGGTCTTGACCAAGT
>JAFAQT010000303.1 GCA_019246215.1 Verrucomicrobiota bacterium | reverse complement strand
ATCTCTATGCATTTACTATGTTCTTTCTCAACGCACTACCGTTTGACGTAGTGTGAACCCTGAAGAGTGCCCCTTGCGATAGCTGGGGGAGAATAGGGAAACGGGTGGAAAACCCGTGCGGTTGCGCCGCTGTAACGAGCGACGAACGCTCCAAATTAGCCACTGTCCGCTGTTGTGGATGGTAAGGCGGAGCTAGTAGATGGACCTCGAAGCCAGAAGACCTGCTCTATCAGAGCTCATCGGGTCCGGCATTGTCCGGATCACTGTCGCGCCAAAGACAGGATGGGAACCGTCGCATTTCGGCATCTGGACCAGGATGCTAGTGTTGCATCGCGGTTTCCTTTAAATCTGCGGGGACGAGCGTGTCAGTCGCGCTCGACTCCGCGAACGCGTGCTCCTTGGCGGTCGCGCAATGGAAAACATGCAATCTGAACTGCTACTTATTTGTGATCCCGATAAATCACTGTTTTCGAAATGCGTTCCGGTAATTGGTCGTGTCGGATGGACTGCCATTGTTCAACAAGTTAGGCGACCTACGACGTGCTCGGCCGCAATGGCAACTGTTCGGGTTATCCTATTAGCCTCGCTCGTCGTGAGCTTCCAATCGTTCGGAGCAGAAGACCAGAGCGACGCGACGACGAGCAATCTCGCTTTGGATCGAGTCATTGTGACGGCAACGCGGACCTTCGAAGATGAGTCAAGGATCGGGAGCGCGTTTAGCCAATTAACCGGTGAGCAGCTTGAAACTGAACAGATCATTGATCTGAAAAACGCGCTAAATACCACCCCGGGCGCCTTCTCACTCGAGGGAGGAGCGAGAGGTGGGTTTACGACCGTCAGCATCCGTGGGAATTCCACCAGCTACACGTTGATCCTGGTCGATGGAATCAAAGTAAACACTGGGATGTTCAGCGACGCGGCGCCGTTTCTAGACTTTGCCCAGACACTCAATCTCGACACGGTCGATATCGTGCGTGGTCCTTATAGTACCCTATACGGTTCTGACGCGATCGGAGGAGTTGTTTCGTTAATCACTCATCAAGGATCTGGCACCTCAAAAGCTATGCTCTTCGGAGAAGCAGGAACATTTGATTCTCTTCGTGCCGGCTTAGTGAGTGACGGGCAGATTGGCAAGATTGATTACTCATTCCACTATGTTCATGACGAAACGGCGAACGCGCGTCCTAACAATTATTTACGCGTAAACGGCTATTCGTTACGACTCGACGCTACTTTGAGTCCGAGCGTCACCCTCGGAATGACGGTGCGAGGCCAGTACGGACAATATGAAGAGCCAAGCAGCGACCGCCCCGTCGATGTACCTTTTGATGATCCGCATGCCAAGGCGACCGGCGAAACCAATCTGCTTACACTTTTCCTGAATTGGAAGACGGCGGACTGGTGGAATCAACGCTTTCTCGTCGGTGGTTACAGCGAGCGGTATACCTTTACTGATCCACCAATCCCGACGCAGAATTTTCCCGGTTCACTTTACATTGCAAAAGCTTTGAACTTGCAGGCCGATTGGCAAAACACTTTTGAATTACCTGCCGGAAATGTAGCTGTCGCAGGTGCGACCTATTATTTGGAGGCTGGTCACGATAATACATTTCCGCTGCATGAGCAGAATAACTTCGCCCTTTACCTACAGGATCAATGGGAAGTCATTCCGAATCTGACGCTCACGGCGGGCGGCCGATACGATCATTACGAATATGCCGGGAATGCATTCACCTATCGTTTCACGGGCGCCTATCTTTTCACACCAACAAACACAAAATTGCGTGCGAGTTACGGTACTGCATTCAAAGCGCCTGATCTCTTTAACACTTTTTCAATCTCTCCGGCCGCTTTGGGCAATCCAAATCTCAAGCCGGAAAAATCGCAGGGGTTCGACGTTGGGATTGACCAATCGTTCGGGGAAGGCAGAATCGCCATCAGCGCGAGCTTCTTTCACAACTATATCGACGATGTCATCGCTTTTGTGCCTTCGGGTCTGCTGACTGGAAGTTACGAAAATCAGAATACCGGAGAAACCTACGGCATCGAATCTGAGTTCAGAGCAGTCCCTCTCAAGAACTGGGAAGCCCGGGGCGCGTTTACTTGGACAGAATCGTACTTTACCTCGGCGGGAATTACGCGACGTAGCATCTACATGCCCAGGTATCAGTTCAGCTTCGATACGAACTATAAATTTCCTTTTGGGTTGACTGTTGGATTTGGCGCTTTGTTTGTTGGCCAACGAGAAGGAGAGGATTTTTCTTTTTTTCCTGCAGAATTCTTGCGATTGGGAGATTATTGGAATCTTCGCGCCTATGCACGCTGGGAATTGAACTCTCATTTCGCGCTAACATTTCGTGGTGAAAATCTCGCGGACCAGCATTATCAAACGACGATCGGCTTTCCCGCGCTTGGAACGACGCTGTTTTGCGGTGCCGAAATTCGCTTCTAAAAAAGACGAAACCACCAGGAACAGGACGTTACATTTGATGAAAGCTACAAGTGTTGTGGAATTATTTGGTGCGTATTTCTCTCGGCTTTACAGGACTGAGCGCGTTTATTCGGTTGACGCGGGCTAAAGCCTAGGCCTAAGCCTGCCCCTTCGCACCAATATAGAAAACTCCCGATCCTTATCGGTTACATGCTTTGGCTGCATGCACCTCCTGAAATTGTGCGATTTTCAACGCCAGCAAGGCAAAGGTAAATGGTGAAAAAAATTGACAGCCGGTTCCAAATGGACCATCGAGGCGTCGGTACTCTCTTGGTTGATGGCGAAAAAGACCAAATTACAAAAGGCCAGGACAAAGCGGTTGCGTCCGTGCAAAGAGGTATCGGTAATGGCTTGGGCCCAGGACTCTGAATCTCGGGTTTTGCTGGTTCGCCAAACTGCAGGTCAAAAACTCTGGACGCTTCCGGGTGGTAAGGTAAGGCCCAGAGAGTCGCTGGAGGGAGCGCTTTTGCGAGAGGTGTTGGAAGAGACTGGTCTGCGAGTCCAGGCAGACGCGTGGATCGACATTATGGATCGGCCAGACCGCGGAGCAATCATGGTCCTATACGCGGTGACAGTTCTAGACGTGTCCCCCGTTTTGGCGAAGCGTCTCAGTAAGGAAATCAGTCAGGTTCGGTACTCTCTGAAGCTTCCGAAGGATGCGTCGCCATCCGCAACCTATTTTTGGAAAAGGATGAAGACGGATGTCAGTGTCGGGTAGAACTGAGCGCCTAACGACGGAAAACTAGTCAAGGCCGAAGCAGCGAGCTCATTGCAGTTCGAAAGCGCTTAGATAGCTGAATTTTGATTGCGCTGAAAGTTGGTTTATTTTTTAAGTTCGTCTGTCTCATGTGAACACCCGAAGGATTCATGCTCAAAAATATTGATCTGACGCGTGAGATTGCTAAGCCGGAGTACAAGCGGCTGAAAAGTGAGGCGGATCTGAAACTGGCTGCCTTACAGCGACAATCGAAGACGTTGGGCATCCCCATAATCGTCGTTTTCGAGGGATGGAGCGCGTCGGGCAAGGGTACGATGATCAACCAGATGATTTTACCACTTGATCCTCGTGGGTTCAACGTTTACAGCTCTCGCGATCCGACCAACGAGGACGCGTTCTATCCATTTCTGAGGCGCTTTTGGAATCGAACACCGACCCGCGGACGTCTGGCTATCTTCGATCGAAGCTGGAACCGCCGAGTGGTGGCCGACCGAGTCAGGGGATTGGTCACAGGGAAACAATTGCAACAGGCGTTCGATGACATCCGCTCATTTGAAAGGCAGTTGTGCGATGAGGGCGTGGTGATTGTTAAGTGCTTCCTCCACATTTCCAAAAGTGAGCAAAAGCGACGGTTCGACGCTCTTCGCAAAAACCCGGCCACCGCCTGGAGAGTGACTAAAGAGGATTTGTGGCAACATAGGCGATATTCGGAGTATTTGCGAGCTGCCGAGGAGATGCTCACTGAGACCGACGCCGACTACGCACCATGGACTGTGGTAGAAGCGCACGACCGACGCTTTGCTACGCTCAAGATTTTTGGCACTGTAATCAATGCCCTGGAGAGAGCAGTAGCCAAGGCAGAGCAGAAGATTGAAGCGCCCGCGCCGCGACCGTACGAGCCGATTGCGGCAGAAAACATCTTTAAGACCACCGCGCTCGAACACGTCGATCTGTCAAAATCGGTGACCCCGGACGATTATGCCGCTCGGCTGAAGAAAGCCCAGACAGCACTGCGTGAGTTGGAGCACGAGATTTATTTGCGGCGGGTTCCCGTGGTCATCGCCTACGAGGGTTGGGACGCAGCTGGAAAGGGCGGGAACATCCGTCGCTTGACGCAAAACCTCGACCCACGAGGATACGAAGTGGTCTCTGTCGCTGCCCCAAATGATATCGAAAAGGCACACCACTATCTCTGGCGTTTCTGGGCTCAGATGCCCAAAGCTGGGCACATAACCATCTTTGACCGGACTTGGTACGGACGCGTGCTGGTCGAACGAGTGGAGGGTTTTTGCACTGAGACCCAGTGGCGGCGCGCTTATCGGGAGATCAACGGCATGGAGCAGCATTTGGTTCACTTCGGAGCGGTCGTCCTCAAGTTCTGGCTCCACATCGATCCAGAGGAACAACTTCGACGTTTTCGCGAACGAGAGGGAATGCCTCACAAACAATGGAAGATCACTGAGGAAGACTGGCGCAACCGGGAAAAGATTGAGCAGTACCGTGAGGCGGTCGAGGAGATGTTGCATCGGACCAGCACACCCTTTGCACCGTGGACGATCGTCGAATCCAACTGTAAACGCTACGCCCGTGTTAAAGTGCTTGAGACAGTCTGCCAAGCGCTCCGAAAGCGCGTCGGATGATGCGATGTTTCTTTAGCTCTTCGGGTGGTTTGGCCCTCCGGCCGTAGTAGTGCGGGAGTCTGAACTCAGTATAGCCAGCGTATCCTTCTTCAGGACTCGCAGCTACCTGGGACAGCTTGAGGCCGCTATACGATCTTCAGACTAGGTGCACTACTTCTGGATGCGGTAAATTCTCGCTTCCCATGCCGCCAAATGAATGGTCAGTTCGTCTTCCTCTTTGCCGCCTAAACTTGAAAGTATTAATCGACCTGTTCGAAGAACGTTCGGTAGCGAGTATGTCAAGATATTTCTTGAGAAATTTAGCGCGATTAGAAATTTCTCTTTGGCAAGTGAGCGCGTATAAATGAACAAAAAAGGGTTCTCCGGATCGAGATCCTTGTAATCTCCGTACACCAATGCAAGAGTCTTCTTCCGCAACTCAAGCAGTTGTTTGAAATAGTTATACACGGAGTTTTTGTCAGCCAATTCCTGTTTGGCGTTGATTTCTTTGTAATTCGGATGCACGGCGAGCCACGGTTTAGCGGCAGCGGTGAATCCTCCATTGGGCGAATCGTCCCATTGCATCGGAGTTCGGCTATGATCGCGACTGGTCTTCCGAAGATGGAAGAGATATTCCTCTGCGTTCACCTGGTGAGTTAACACCTCAGCTTTCCACGCGTTTTTGACCTCAATATCGTCGAATTCTTCAATTTTTGAGAATGGATAGTTGATCATTCCCAGTTCATCGCCTTGATAGATGAAAGGCGTTCCTTTCAACGTCAGCAACATTGTTGCTAGAACTTTTGCGGAAGCCACTCGATACAATACGGAATCATCGCCGAAGCTGGACACGGGGCGCGGATTATCGTGGTTCGACAGGAAGACAGTAAGCCAACTGTTCACGTCCAATTCCCTGTCAAACCGAGTATAGATTGCTTTTAATTCCGGGAGAGTCCAGGGCTTCCATCTCCAACCCTGACGGTTAAGTCGGACGACATTGAAATGGAAGATCATGTTCAACTCCTTGCGTCTTTCGTCCACGAGCAAAGGCGTCTGCTCGAGTGTCACCCCAAGGGCTTCGCCGACCGTCATCACGTTGTATTTCGTTATAACTTCTCGATGCATCTCCTGCAGATAATCATGAAGTTTCGGACCCGAGGCGTAGACGTACTCTGGATGTGCCTCGTGATCCTTGGGGTAATCTGGAAAATTCTGATCTTTTGAGATGAAAGGGATGACGTCCATCCGGAATCCGTCTATGCCCTTATCGAGCCAGAATTTCATCAAGTCGTAAACCTCATGCCGCACCTTCGGATTGTCCCAATTCAGATCGGGCTGTTTTTCTGCAAATAGGTGGAGGTAATATTCGCCTCTGATAGGATCCTTGGTCCAGGCCGATCCAGAAAAGAACGAGACCCAGTTGTTCGGTTCTTTGCCTTCGTTTTCCGGCCGCCAGATATAGTAATCGCTGTAGATTCCTGTCTTAGACTTGCGGCTCTCCGAGAACCAGACATGCTCATCGCTGGTATGGTTTACGACGAGGTCGACGATCATCTTCATGCCGCGCTCTTTGATACCTCTCAACAGTTCATCGAAATCGGCCATCGTGCCGAACTCCGCCATAACTTTCCGATAATCGCGGATGTCGTAACCATTGTCTGCGTTAGGCGAGTCGTAATGTGGGCTCAGCCAAAGAACGTCCACGCCTAACCTTTTGACGTAATCAAGCTGGGAACTAATCCCTCTCAAGTCGCCGATCCCGTCTCCGTTCGAGTCCTTGAACGAACGCGGATAGATTTGATAAACGACGACTTCTTTCCACCATTTTCGGGTGTAACCGTTAGCAGTGATGTCGCCTTCTTTGAGGTCCGCGGATTTCATTCGATGAGAATCCCGAGTTCTCGGTTTAGTTTCTCTGAAAGCGTCAGCAGATTCGCTTTGGTGTTTCCGTGTTTCTTGCGGTTAGCGGGGTTATTCTTAATCATCGAGTAGTCGATCGAGTTGAGGTGCTGAATTTTCCATTTCGGGACATGTAAAACTCCTCCACAATATCCCCCGGTATTAATCTTGCGGATAATGGCAACCCAGCCCCGGTATGAGTTTGAATTTTGAAGCTGCAGAAAAGGGGAGTAAAGACCAAAGAACCGGTGGGTTCATGGGCCGTCGGTATCCGGAAAGAATTGTCTGCCTGAGCGGTGAATCTGCCGATATTTGTCATCGCCTTGGTGCGGGCGATCGGGTCGTGGGGCTAAGTGCATTTGCGCCAAGAGAAATGCACGCAGGCCGGGCTATCGTCGGAG
>JAFAQT010000282.1 GCA_019246215.1 Verrucomicrobiota bacterium | reverse complement strand
CTCTCCCCCGTCGTTTTAGTCGGAGCTACGCCCATCTCGACTGTCCTCGATTTTTGATCATTGCAGAATTCGGGGTCGCAGACTCGGCAATTCGACGCTCTCCGCTTGCGCTAACTAGCGTACCGTCTTGAAACGGGTGCGATCCCTGCTCCTAAATCTCACCGGTCCAGTCCACCGAAACAGAGGTATTTCACTTCCAGAAACTCGTCGATTCCGAAATGGGATCCTTCCCGTCCGAGTCCGGATTGCTTCATTCCACCGAACGGTGCCACCTCAGTAGAGATCAAACCAGTGTTGATACCGACCATGCCGTATTCGAGTGCCTCTGCAACGCGCCAGATTCGCCCGATGTCGCGACCGAAGAAGTAGCTCGCGAGACCGAATTCGGTATCGTTTGAAAGCTGAACCGCTTCCTCGTCTTTGTAGAATCGGAAGAGCGGCGCAACGGGTCCGAAGGTCTCTTCCCGGGCAACCTTCATCTTGGCGGTCACTTCCGCGAGAACTGTGGGCTCGAAAAACGTGTAACCCAGACTGTGCCGTTTGCCTCCAAGCAATACGCGGGCACCTTTTGAGACAGCATCCGAAATATGATCCTCAGCCTTCTCCACGGCGGCCTCATCAATGAGCGGGCCTTGCAGGACGCCGGGTTCAAATCCGTTACCGACCTTCAACTGCTTGACGGCTGCCACTAGTCTCTCGGCGTACGCATCATAGACCCCGTCCTGCACATACACTCTGTTTGCGCAGACGCATGTTTGGCCGGTGTTCCGGAATTTTGAAATAATTGTTCCTTCAACGGCTGCGTCGAGGTCTGCGTCGTCAAAGACGATCAGGGGCGCGTTGCCGCCCAGTTCCAATGAGATCTTTTTGATTGTGTTGGCACTTTGCCGCATGAGAAGTCTTCCGACCTCCGTTGAGCCGGTAAATGTGATCTTCCGGACGCCGGGATTGGAGGTCATTTCTTCTCCGATTGTTTTGGGTTCGCCCGTTAACACACTGAACACGCCAGCGGGGATTCCAGCGCGTTCGGCGAGCGCGGCGAGCGCAAATGCGGACAAAGGCGTGGACTCGGCCGGTTTAACTACCATGGTGCACCCCGCTGCCAAGGCCGGACCTGCCTTCCTTGTGATCATCGCCGCCGGGAAATTCCACGGCGTTATGGCGCAGCAGACGCCAACCGGTTCCTTAATCACCACCAGTCGCCGGTCATTCCATGGAGAGGGGATTGTGTCGCCATAGACCCGTTTGCCTTCTTCCGCGAACCATTCGATAAAAGAAGCAGCGTAGCTGATTTCGCCCTTGGACTCGGCCAGCGGCTTGCCCTGTTCGGCCGTCATAATCTTGGCGAGATCTTCCCCGTTCGCCATCATCAGGTCGTACCATTTTCGGAGGAGGATAGCGCGCTCTTTTGGTGTTTTCTGACGCCATTTAGGCCAAGCGGCGTTCGCCGCTTCGATCGCGCGACGCGTTTCGACCGCTCCCATCTCAGGAACCTGAGCCAAGACTTCCCCGGTCGCTGGATTGGTCACAGGGAAGCTTTTACCGTTATCTGCTTCGCACCAGCAGCCGGCTATGTAGGCCTGCTGGCGAAAAAGTTCCGAATCATTCAGTGCAAGGGTGGTCATATTCTCAACAACTTCAGAGAACATGGAGCTATCAGATTAAATAGGCAAACATGGGGAGACGGGTCGTCCTATCGAAAGAACGCCCTCCCACTGACAATCCACCGCTGGCTGACAACTGCTTCGCTACCGCGCACTTCCAGCCAGAAATTGTTGCAGTCGCTCGCTTTTGGGTCGTTCAAAAACTTCGGTCGGCGGCCCTTCTTCTTCGATGCGCCCTTGATGAAGGAAAATGACGTGGTTGGAGACGGTACGTGCAAAACTCATCTCGTGAGTCACCACGACCATAGTTCGCCCTTCAGACGCGAGTTTTTGCATCACCCTAAGCACCTCTCCGACCAGTTCGGGGTCGAGCGCGGAAGTAGGCTCATCGAACAGCATCACTTCGGGTTCCATCGCCAAGGCACGCGCGATGGCCACGCGCTGTTGCTGGCCACCAGACAAATGGGCCGGGTACATTTTTTCAATCTCCCGGCTCAGTCCGACCTTGGCGAGGTCGCGTCGGGCGCGTTCGATCGCTTCCGCTTTTGACAGGCCTAGCACGTGTACGGGCGCTTCGATGACGTTTTCCAGAGCGGTTAGATGCAACCACAGATTGAAGTGTTGGAAGACCATGGCCAGTTTGATGCGCATCCTTCGCAATTGGCCTGCATCTGCAACAACCAGCTCCCCCACTTTATTTCGCTGAAGTCGAATCGGTTCATCACTCAGAACAAATCGCCCAGTGTTGGGCCGTTCCAGAAAATTGATGCATCGGAGCAGGGTGCTTTTTCCGGAGCCACTTGAACCGATAATGCAGATGACCTCTCCCGCTTTCGCCCGTAGTGAGACGCCCTTGAGCACTTCGCGGTCGCCATACTTTTTGTGGAGATCTTCAACGATTAACTTGTTCATGAAACTACCGCAAATAAGCGAGCCACCTGTGTTCGGCGAGTCGGAAGAGCCAAATGAGCGCGAAGGAGATGCAGAGATATAAGACGGCGGCAATGCCATAGGCGACGAAAGGCAGGTAATAGTCGGACGCGGCATTGCGAGCCACCTTCAGAAGATCAGGCACAGTCGCCGTCGCTGCTAGTGTCGTCGCATGCAACATCAGTATGACTTCGTTGCTGTAGGCGGGTAACGCCCGCCGTAATGCCGACGGCATAATGATGCACCGGTAGAGGGTCAGGCCGGACATCCCACAAGCTCGTGCTGCTTCGATTTCACCGCGCGGCGTGGTTTTGATCGCGCCAGCAAAAATCTCGGTCGTGTATGCAGCAGTGTTCAGGGTAAACGCCAGGATAGTGCAGTTGAAAGCATCGCGGAAAAAGCCGTTCAGGAACGCCGTAGACCGTACTGCATCCAGACTGTAAAGGCCGGAATACAAGAGGAGCAGTTGGACGTACAACGGCGTTCCTCGGATAACGTAGGTGTAGATTGCCACAGGAACTGCTAACCACCGCTTCGTTGATGCTTTCGCAACCGCGAGCGGCACGGCCAGAAGAAATCCCAGACCAAGTGAGGCGACCGTCAACCATAGAGTGATAACAAGACCGGACGGATGGGCCGGTGTGCCGCAGAGATATTGTTGCCAGTATTGCTGAATCAGCTCGATCATAGCTCCGGTCTTCGGATGCCTATGGAGTAGCGCTGTTCCAATGTCATGAACACCATATTCGATAGGCTGGTCAGCAGCAGATAAATCAGGCCGGCAACGGATAAAAAGAAGAAGGCATGATAAGCTCCTTTGGAACTGGTTCCGGTGATGGCGTCCTGAGCTGCTCTGACGACTTCGTGTAAACCGATGATGGAAACCAATGCTGTCGCTTTCAGAATGACCTGCCAGTTATTGCTGATCCCGGGCAAAGCGAAACGCATCATTTGCGGAAAAAGAATCCGGCGGAAGATCTGCCAGCGACTGAGGCCGTAAACGGCGGCCGCCTCGAGTTGTCCTTTTGGAACGGCAAGGACGCTACCGCGGAAAGTCTCGGTAAAGTAGGCCCCATAAATGAATCCGAGTACACAGATCCCGGCAAAGAAAGGGTCGATATCAATCTGCTGCAGGTTGAGAGCGTCGGTGAGCCGATTCAGCCAATCCTGGAAGCTGTAATAGAGCAGCAGCATTAAGACCAGATCAGGCACGCCGCGGATCAAAGTCGTGTAAAGCGTGGCCACAAGCGAAAGCCACCGGTTCCCTGAGAGTTTGGCCGCGGCCCCCAATAGCCCGATCACAAAGGCGAAAAGGAGGGAAAGCAATGAAAGTTGGATTGTCTCTAGCGTGCCGTCCCACAGCAGCCGTCCGTAGCCTTCGAAAAGCATGATTTCGGATCTGGAACCACTCGCAGAAGGGTTTATTCCATATTCGGATCAGTCGCCATAAATGTTAAAGTCGAAATACTTTTTTGCGATCGTCCGATAGGTGCCGTCTTTCAGCAACTCGGCAAGAGCTTTGTTCAAGGCGTTCTTTAAATCACTGTCTCCTTTTCGGAGGCCTATCGCCGCGGCGCTACCGAGAATTTTTGTGTCGTTCAACTCAGGGCCGCAAAATTCGAACCCCTTAGCCTCTGGCGTCTTCAGGAAACCAAAGTTTGCTTGTACTTCATCTTGGAGGCTTGCGTCAAGACGACCCGACTTCAAATCGGCATAGACCTGATCCTGATTCTGGTACGAAACGACATTTGCTCCCTTCGGCTCAAAGTAAGTTTTGGCGTACGTTTCCTGGATCGTGCCTTGTTCAACTCCGATATTCTTGCCCCGAAGCGAATCCGCAGTGGGCTGCAGATTGGAACCGGCTTTCGCCACCATTCGTGTGGGGGAAAACGATGTTCTATCGGTAAAGTCGATCTGTTGCCGTCTTTTTTCCGTAACTGACATATCCGATAGAACTGCATCGATCTTGCGCGCCTGGAGCGCGGGTATCATTCCGTCGAAATCATTTTCTACCCAGACGCATTTCGCGTTGAGTTTTGCACAGAGCGCGTTCCCTAGATCGATATCAAATCCTACCAAGCTGCCGTCAGCAGCCTTCGATTCGAACGGGGGGTAACTCGGGTCAACCCCGAATCGAATCACTTTCCAATCCTTGGCTAAAACATAGGGCGACGCAGCGACCAGGAGAGCAAACAGGACTGCCAGCACTGCAAGGAGTCGTTTCAAGCGGAGAAGTTAAACCGGAGATTCCGCGAGTTACACAGATTTTTTAATCAGGGTCAATAGTGCACAAACGATGCCTTTTGCCGCACGGACCCTGACACTATTATCTAACCGCTGATTGTGAATAGATTCAGTGTAAGTGTAGTCGGGGTGGTGTCCGGGGACGGCTCAGGCTCAATGCTGCTCCTTGCTCTGAGTATTATGAACCGGTAGCGCACTCCGCCGCCGAGTTACGCGCGCAATGTCCGGGAGTTCAGTTTTTTGCGGATTGCCCGAGAAATGTTCCTATGTTGTCCAACCGACGTGGTCTGTGTCAGCACCTACCATTCTTCCCATGAAGAAGTAACACTCGAAGCGCCGAACCTGCCGCTTAAAGCAATATTGGTCGAGAGACCACTTGCACATTCGGTGGCCTCCGGGCGTCGTATTCTCGAAACTGTCAAACGAATGAATCTCCCCGTGGCGACGCCGCATGGCTTGATGGTGAAGCGTTGTCCGCTCGAGATCATTGAGCGCACGCAAAACGCTGAAATCGGAGAGCTGAAGTTAGATCGAAATCCCGTCGCCCGCATGGGACATCATCAGCGCCGGTATTCATTGGCTTAATTTTGTGGTGAACCTCAATGGCCGACTGGAAGTCGAATCGGTTCTGGCAGCCTGCGACAAATCTAGGCGGACAATTCGAGATGGCGTGCAGGTTGACCAGTTCTGAGCGCCAGTGGCCAGGGCCAATAAAAGTGGCATTGACAAGCTCAAATAGTTCTTGATCCGCGGCCGATCTGGATGTTATTCAGTAGTTCGATAATACGCTTTACCTCGTGCGTGCAGCTTTGGTGCACCCGATGTAACGGAGCGTGTCATCCCCCAGAAGTGCTTGCCGAAAAACCTCAGCCAGCTTCTCCCTCCGCAATGTCTGAGCGAAAATTATCGCCTGCCCGATCTACGGCCCAGGTCATTTCCCGCGTCTCGCCGCGGCGACCAATTTACCGTTCCTTATTTTACAAGGAATCCATTTGCGCCTGGATTTTTATCACCCCAGCGCTTCTCGGATTCACCGTTTTCTACCTCGTTCCGTGTGTGCGCGCGGTCTATGTGAGCTTGACAGATTGGAATCTTCTGCGGCCGGCAAAGTTCGTCGGTACAGCAAACTATTCGCGCCTCTGGAGCGATCCGAACTTCTGGAATTCGATGAGAGTCACAGTGTTCTACGTACTGTACAATATACCGATCCAGACCGTGATCGGATTGTTGCTGGCCGCTCTTCTCCATCGGCTGGGACGTTCTGTAGCGTTGCGGTCCGTGATTCTTGCACCCTACCTGATCGCAAATGTAATTGCTGCGATTCTCTGGTTCTGGATGCTGGACCCCCTGCTCGGGTTCTGTAATGCCTTGCTCCACGCCTTCGGATTCGGAACTATCGCCTTTTTCAGCGATCAACGTCTTGCCTTGCCGACGATCGCTGCGGTCAATATCTGGCGGCACATGGGATTTGTGGCTCTGCTGTTTTACACGGGGATTCAGGGGATCCCGCAGAATATCTACGAGGCGGCTCGAATCGAGGGAGCCGGACCATGGAGGAGTTTTTGGAACATTACGCTCCCACTGCTTAGGCCGACGCTGGTCTTTGTTTTGGTAACGAGTGTTATAGGTTCATTCCAAGTCTTTGATTCGATCGCCGTCACCACTCTTGGCGGCCCGGTGAACTCCACGCGCACCATTGTCTGGTACATCTACGAATCGAGTTTCGTGAACTTCCGAATGGGTTACGCCTCGGCGATGTCATGCGTCCTGTTTGTCAGTCTCGCGGTGGTGACCGCGGCACAGATGCGGATGCTGCGATCCAATCGATCCGACCTCGGATGAATACTATGGATATATCATTGCGCCCGCCCTCGAATCTGGGTCGCTGGTGCGGATACCTCGTGCTGGCTTTATTCGCTGCAGTTTCACTGGGTCCGATCTGGATTGCGGTAAAAACCGCGTTGAGCGATAGCAGAACCCTTTTCAGCAGTGCAAGCTCCTTTCTGCCCCAGGATCCAACGTTATTCAATCTTCAGCGGGTACTCGGGTTAGTGAACCCGGCAGACCCGCGCCTGGCTCAAATGAGCTATGGTAAAATCGACTTTTATCGCGCTTTGGTGAATAGCGTTATTTTCACTCTGCTGGCGGTTATCCCACAAATCGCGTGTAGTGCGCTGGCGGCCTATGCTTTTGCACGGCTTCGGTTCACTGGAAGCCGGCTTGTCTTTTCTCTCTTTCTCTCCGCGACAATGATCCCGTCGGTTGTTCTGTTTATCCCTAACTTCATCCTGATCAAGGATCTCGGCTGGCTGAATACGTTTCAGGGCATGGCAGCGCCCTATGCACTGATGACACCATTCGCGGTTTTTTTCTTGCGTCAAATGTTCTTATCTACTCCGCGAGAACTGGAGGAATGCGCGCTCGTCGACGGTGCGTCGTACCTGTCAATTTTTTTCCGCATTGTCCTGCCACTCCATCGTTCCGCTCTTGCGACCCTGACTATTATCACCTCTTTGTCGGCCTGGAACGAGTTTTTCTGGCCTTTTCTGGTCGGTCGTTCCGAACCGGTGCGGGTGATGTCCGTTGCCATCAATGCCTTTCGACAGCAACAGGCGGGCGGAACACCCGATTGGAGCGGACTGATGGCTTGCACGGTTCTTGGGATTGTTCCGATAGCGATTCTGCTCGTGCTGTTCGGACGCAAGGTCGTCGAATCATTTCAGTATAGCGGTCCGAAATAGCTTCAGGAAGTCTCCCCCTATGAATACCAAACAGCTCCCCAAGGCCATGCTTGCCAGCGGGATGTTTATCGGGATTCCCGCAATAACCGCAACAGAAATCATCACTGGTTGTGGGACAACAACCAGCTCCCATCCTGCAAGGCTTGCGCCGAAGCCTTCGAGGACACTGACGAAACGTTTTTTCTCCCGATCTGTGAGCATGCGAGCGATATCGTTCGAATCTGGCGAGCCAATTTCGATGGGATCTTTCTCGAAGGTGCCGACGTCGAGACAAACCTTAGAGCCGCCAACAAAGAAGTGAACTCGTGTTTGAGTGATTCGCCAGTAGCACGCCCCGGCGCCGCCGCACCAGAGAACAAGCGGCATGCCGGCCAGAGAATTTCAGGGACTGCGCGGTGGGTATGGACCTAACAAGAAAACTCCCAAAAAATCTTATGCGACATCTGAGCAAAATTGTACTGGCCGGCAGTTTCCTTGCCGGCATTCCCGCGCAAGCGGTGACCGAAATCAACTACTGGTTGTGGGACCAGAACCAGCCGCCGGCATACCGGGCGTGCGCTGACGCATTCGAAAAGAATAACCCGGACATCAAAATCAAAATTACGCAGACCGGGTGGTTCGATTATTGGAATGCACTCAGTGCGGCGTTCGTCTCTGGAACAGCACCCGATGTCATCACCGACCACTTGGCCAGGTACCCAGAGTTTATTCAAAACAATCTGCTCGTTGATTTGGCCCCTTTGATCGCGCGCGACAAGGTGCCGACCAACATCTATTTTGGCGGTCTGGTTAAAGTCTGGGGAAGGGATGGGAAGCAATATGGTTTACCGAAGGATTGGGACACCATTGCGATCGTCTACAACAAGACAATGCTGGAAAAGGCCGGAATTGATCCGAAGTCGCTCTCGAATCTGGATTGGAACCCGAAAGATGGTGGGTCTTTCGGCCAGCTGATCGCCAAGCTAAGCGTCGATGCCAATGGCAAGGCCGGGACGGAGGCCGGCTTCGATCCAAAAAACGTGAAGCAATACGGTCTGCTGATCGGGGGCCAGGTGGATGGATTCGGCCAGGTGGAATGGAGTCATCTGGCGGTCTCGAATGGCTTCAAATTTTATGACGGACCGTGGGCTAAGCATTTCAATTACGATGACCCAAGATTAGCCGAGACAATTCAGTGGATCGCTGATATGGAGCTGAAAACGGGGTTCATCGTACCTGCCAAAGATGCGCGGCAGGCAGGAGCTAACGGACTCTTTGCCGGGCAAAAAGGGGCTTTGGCATTCGTCGGTTCCTGGGACATTCATTGGTGCAAGGAGAATTGCAAGTTTGATATCGGGTTTGCCCTTCTTCCAAAAGGTCCGACTGGACGTCACACGATGTTTAACGGCCTTGCAGACTCGATCTGGGTCGGCAGCAAGCATCAGGAAGAGGCCTGGAAATGGGTTAAATTCCTCGCATCACCGGAAGCCCAGAAAATCGTAGGTAGCTACGGTGTCGTGTTTCCGGCAGTCCCCGAAGGCACGGAAATGGCAAAGAGTAAAATGGGAGAGAGCGGGGTGGATGTTTCCGCATTTGTCGACGAGGCGGCTGACCCGAACGCGACCTTCCTCTTTCCGATCACTGATCACGCAAGCGACGTGCTTCGCATCACGCGCGCGGCATTTGATTCGATTTTCCTGAATGGGGAAAACGCTGCCAAAACTTTGAAGGCCGCCAATGAAGAGATTAATGCTCTTTTCGAATAGCCGAAGACAATGACCGAACGCGTCACCAGCAGTGACATCGCACGCGCCGCAGGTGTGTCGCAGACGACAGTCTCGTTCGTTTTGAATAGGACAAAAGGCACCAGCATCAGCATGAAAACCAAGGCTCGCGTGCTAAGCGCTGCTAAGGCGCTGGGGTATGTCCCGAATTCCGCGGCCCGCACTCTTGTGAGCGGGCGCAGTCGCACTCTTGGATTGCTGCTCGCTCGCGGGGATTTGATGAGCTTCGATGCATTTGCCCCGCCCCTGATGTTTGGGATCAGCCGGGTCTGTAACATGCATGGCTACAAATTACTCGTGGAAGCGGTCGAACCCGGCCCCAGACGCGACGCTTATTTCGACTTAACTAGAAGCAAAAGCATTGATGCGTTGATTGTTCTCAATGCCAATTCCGAAGACCAGGACCTCGTGCGGTTGATCGAATCCGATTTTCCAGTGGTACTATTTGGTTCGATCCACCATTCAAAAGAAAACTCGATCACTCCCAAGACCTCTCCTGCTGTGGAACAGATCACGCGGCACATCGTCGATCTGGGCCACCGGCGAATCGGGCACATTGCGTACGCGCCTCTTCGCTATGTCGGTGCGAGCGAAAGATTGAACGCTTTTCGCCGCGGGCTTGATCTGGTGAAGGCGGAATATGACGAGTCCTTGGTGGGACTTGGCGATTTCAGCATCGAAAGTGGTTATCACGCGATGCGGCAAATCTTGTCGCGAAGGCATCGTCCCACCGCCTTGTTTGCCGGTAATGACACGATTGCGGTTGGAGCAATTTCAGCTTTGCATGACGCCGGACTTTCCGTTCCCGGCGATGTTGCGGTCGTGGGATTCGATGATCTGCCGATCGCGGCCTACAGTTCCCCGAGACTCACGACAGTGGCCACGCAGGCTATAGCGCAGGGAGAACAAGCCGCACTCGCTGCGATGGAGTTGCTGAACGGTCAAAAGGTTGGGAAAAGGAATTGTAATCTTTCCCTGGAATTCAGAGTGCGCGAATCGTGTGGAGCCGTGCCGTCGCGCAAGGGAAAAGAAGCGCTGTAACTGCGTACCTCAAGTAAGGGAGACCGCACAGAAGACCACCAGAACACGAAGTCGGATCAGGAGTGGGTCTTTCGTTGGGAGCATCGGGGCAGGTCCGTTTGCAAGCGGACCTGCCAAGGATGAGCTTCGCTAGCTTCTTCAATCTACCAAGTCGCCGATGACCGTATGCCTGCCACTTTGGACTAGAAGTGCACTAGGTTGCCTCCGCGAGCTGCTTTTCCTCTTTCGCCTCAGCTGCAGTGAGAGCCGAGACGAATTCGTCATGCGTCATAGGATGCGAAAACATCGGGAAATCGTGTTCGATCGCACCTCTCTGCGCCTGTTCACTCACTGTCGCTGCACAATCTTTGATTGTAATCACGTCGTAGCCCAATTCGTAGCCTGTGCGCATGGTTGATTCAACGCAACAGTTCGTTAGAAAACCTCCTAGCGCGATGGTATTGATCTTCCGGCTGCGAAGGATGAAGTCGAGATTGGTGGTGGCGAAACCGTCCAGACCGCGCTTACCTTCGACAACGATATCGTCCGGTTGCGGTCGCAGAACGTCGACGATTTCGGCGCCCCAGCTTCCTTTTTCGAAGACCTGGCCGTCCTTGCATCCTTTGAGTATTCCGTAAGGATCGCGGCTCAATTCGTTAAAGCCGGGAGCGAACTGAATCGGCACATAGACAATTGTGGCGCCAACCCTGCGCGCCTCCTTCACCATTTCGACGGTGTTCTTCAACATGTTCGTCGACTCCATGACTGGTTTAACTGCGTCATGAAGTTTACCGCCCGGGGTGGTGAAATCGTTCTGGTATTCGATAAGAACTAAAGCGGTCGTTTTCGGGTTCATAGTGGGAGGTATGATAAATTTTGGTGGTTGCAAATTATTTAGGAGATGAAAATAATCCCGGAACGCCTTTTTTCCAATTAGCCCCGTTGCTGACAATCGTCAGAGATCCCTCAGCAATTCAGATACGTTCCCTCCTCGGCGCCTGCCGGGCAGCTCATTTTGAGCTCAACGTCGCTAAACCAGCCTCGTCCTTGGAGCACTAGACGAAGATCGGACGCATCTCGAGGCGAGAGCCCTGCTCACGCATCGCCTCATCTCCCGGCGGCGAGGCGAGACGGCCCGCCGCGTCGAGTACTTTAGGCAGGAGATGGATGTCGCCGACGCTCGCAACGAAAATTTCGGGCCGTGCGAGTGCCCACTGCACTGCTGCATCTATGTCGCGCTGCTCTTCAAATGGCTCATACCATGTGGCCCGCGTCCGTTCACGACCCCACCACGGACGACGGGCGATTGACTTGATTGTCAGCATTGCCACCTTGCGCTCTGCGCATACCGCTGCGACTCGTTCGAACGCGGCGGCATAGTGTCGATCTTCCATCAGGATGTAGCTGTAAGGCAGCAAGACGCTGTCAAAGTCAAAACGCTCGAGGCTGCGAAGATGCGTGGCGGCGATCTGAGATCCATGACCAGTGACGCCGATAAACCGGACTAGACCCTGCTCCCGTGCCTCTATGCAGGCCTCCAGCGCGCCTTTCGGGCTCAGTGCGACGTCCCATTCGATCGGATCGGCAAGGCTGTGGAGTTGAATCAGATCCACCCGTTCGACGCCCAGGCGCTCGAGCGAAAGATGAATCTGCCGTTTAGCCTTATCGTACGTGCGCTCTCCTGTCTTGGTGGCAAGGAAAAAGCGTCCAGGGTGTTTTCGAAGCCACGGCGCGACCCTCAGTTCCGCGTCACCGTAGCTGGCAGCGACATCGATATGATTGATGCCGTAGCGAAGCAGCACCTCAAGCGTCTGGTCCGCTTCGTCCTGGGTGACTTTTGACAAAGCGGCCCCGCCAAAAACTACTCGAGTGCTCTCGTGTCCGGTTCGTCCGAAGAGTTGCTTGGGAATCATACGAGCGTTGTCAGTGTCAGTGGGATCGTGGCCCTTCAGGGCGGGGTTCGCTCCGATCACCAATCCGGAAAAGAGATTACCCTCTTGTCTGTGCCGGTGTCAATCGTGGCAGCGAACATGGTCACAATGCGCCAAATCGAACAAAAGTGACCAAGTCAGGAGTTGAGGAGTTGCAGAATGGGCGGCCTGCCATGCGGTTAAGAATTCGAATCGGCTAACAGTCAAACCGACACCCATAATTGTTTCCTCCTGAAGTCCTGACTCCTTGACTTACTTGATTTACGCTTCACTCGAAGCACGTTTCGGAATAGCAAATGCTATCGGACCCGGTGCAGGGTGCCGAAGATACATGTGATCATCCAAAGCCAACCCCTTTTTGTTAACTCTCCTCGCGCATGAATACCGAATCTGGATTGCCAACCCCAGGCGCTACCCGCGGAGCGTGCGGGGTCGGCGCGCTCATCGACTTGAAGGGAACAAAATCGCATCAGCTTGTCCAAGACGGATTGCGCATCTTGTGCAATCTCGACCATCGGGGAGCGCGTGGCGCCGAGGAGAAAACCGGGGATGGAGCAGGAATGCTCCTGCAGAAGCCGCACGAGTTCTTTCATTCGGAGATCCCAACGCTTGGCGACTTTGACTCGTACGGGGTAGCGCAACTTTTCGTTCCCAAGGATCAATGGAAGCAGATCGCATTGAAAAAGCTGATCACGCAGATCTGCCGCGCCGCGGCTTGCAGGCTGATTCACTGGCGAGAAGTGCCGACCGACAACTCTGATCTTGGAAGAACAGCTCTCCTGTCGGAACCGGCAGTCAGGCAGATGTTCATTGAACCTGTCGATCCGCTGACCCCCGAGCAGCTTGATACCCGGCTCTATGTATTGAGACGCTTGATCGAAAAAGCCGTCAAGCAGTCCGAGATCTGCGGAGCGGACCTGTTCTACGTCTGTTCTCTCGATCGCCGGAAGATCGTGTATAAGGGACTGCTCACTTGCAAGCAGTTGCAACTTTACTATCCCGATCTCTCGGAACTCCGGGTCCAGAGCAGCATTGTTTTGGTGCACTCTCGTTTCGGAACGAACACGTTAGGGGCCTGGGAACTGGCACATCCGTATCGCACAGTGGTGCACAACGGTGAAATCAACACCTTGCGGGGGAATTTGAATCGCATGAGGACTCGCGAGGCTGCCCTGGCGAGTGAAAAATTCGGAGATGATATCGAAAGACTCAAGCCGATTACGGGCGATTCGCAGAGCGATACCGCCGTGTTCGACAATGTCCTTGAACTGCTGTTGGAATCCGGCCGAGGTCTGCCGCACGCGCTTCGGATGTTAATTCCCGAGGCCTGGAACAAAGACAAGGAAATGGATGCCAGGCGCCGGGCCTTTTATGATTACTTTTCCACGATCATTGAACCCTGGGATGGCCCAGCATTAATGGCGGCTACGGACGGCTACAGAGTCGCAGCAATCCTCGACCGGAATGGGTTGCGGCCCTGTCGCTACTGTTTGACACGGTCCAACATCGTTATTATGGCCAGCGAAACGGGCGTTATCGATACGCCTGCAAACGAAATCATCTTTCAAAGCCGACTCAAGCCGGGGGAAATGTTTCTTGCGGATACTCTCGAGAAGCGAATTGTGCCCGAACATGAGATCTTTGAGGAACTCACCACGCACGATTTTTCGGCATGGCTGAGCGAGAATCGCGTCCGGTTGAAAGATATCGTCGCGCCAGGGTCGGAGCTCGAAGAACTCGGCGATGTCGTTTCGTACCAGCGAGCGTCCGGCTACACCTTGGAGTCGCTCCGGTGCCTGGTTCAGCCTATGGCCGAAGAAGGAAAGGACCCGATCGGATCAATGGGCAACGACGCGCCGCTGGCAGTCCTCTCCACCCGGCACAAGCCACTGTTCCAGTATTTTCTTCAGCTCTTCGCACAAGTCTCAAATCCGCCGCTCGATTACCTGCGGGAAGATCTCGTGACTTCGTTGGAAAGCCACATCGGCCGCCAACGTAACCTCCTGGAGGAAACACCCGAACATTGCCGTCAGCTTTTCCTGAACTCACCAATCCTGACGTACCGTGAGTTCGAGGCGATCAGGCATTTCGACCGCTTCCGGTCATCAAGTATCGATGGAACGTACCCCAAAGGGATTTCGCTTCGGGTGGCCATCGCCGAGCTGCGTGGGCGCGCGATCGACGCCATTAAGCATGGATGCGAGATCTTGATCATCTCCGACCGGAATATCGGGCCGGATCGCGTAGCGATACCGAATCTATTAGCGGTCGGCGCGTTGCACCATCACCTGATTCGGGAACGACTTCGTACTCGTGCGGCCCTCGTTTTTGAAGCAGCGCAGCCGTGTGCCGTGCATCATATTTGCACGCTGATCGGATATGGCGCGGACGCGATTTATCCGTGGCTGGCGTATCAGAGCATCGTGCAGATGGGTCGGGAGAACTGGTTTGATGCTGAAGCAGGCGAAGCACTGAGCAAGTTCAAAAAGGCGCTTGAAGGCGGCATTTTGAAAGTGATGTCGAAGATGGGGATTTCGACGCTGGAAAGCTACAAAGGCGCTCAGGGATTTCAGGCCGTCGGCCTCGATGCCAATTTCGTTCAGGAGTATTTTACCGGAACAAGCGCGTATCTTAATGGCGTCGGGCTGGAGGAGGTCGAACGTGAATTGCTCGAGCAGCATGAGCTGGCATTCGGCAAAAAGATTGTGGGAAATCTCCCGCTGGATGTTGGTGGCGACTTGTACTGGCGCCGAGACGGCGAACTGCACCAATGGAATCCGGCGACCATCGGTCAATTGCAATACGCTGTGCGCACTGGGAACTACGAAGCTTACCGCGAGTTCGCGAACTACTTCAACGATCAGGATCAACGGCTTCAGACCGTTCGAGGCCTGCTCGACTTTGTCGTCGATGAGCATGAGTCCATTCCAATCAAGCAGGTGGAGGCGGTCGAAGAGATCTGGAAGCGTTTTTCGACCGGGTCCATGTCGCATGGCGCGTTGAGCACCGAAGCGCACGAGGCGCTCGCGATCGCGATGAACCGAATCGGCGGTAAAGCAGGTACAGGAGAAGGCGGTGAGCAGATCGAGCGATTTGGCACCGACCGGGAATGCACGATGAAGCAGGTAGCAAGCGGCAGATTCGGCGTAACGATTAATTACCTGGTGCACGCCAAGCAGATTGAAATCAAAATGGCGCAAGGGGCGAAACCAGGTGAAGGCGGAGAATTGCCGGGGTCGAAGGTGAGCGAAGAGATCGCTTCAGTGCGGTTTACCACTCCTGGGGTTGGGTTAATTTCCCCGCCGCCGCATCACGACATTTATTCGATTGAGGATCTGGCGCAGCTGATACATGACTTGAAATGCGCGAATCCGACTGCAGAAATTCACGTGAAACTTGTCTCTGAAGCCGGTGTTGGAACGATCGCGGCGGGCGTGGCAAAGGCCCGTGCTGATGCTGTGCTGATTGCGGGGGATTCCGGGGGTACCGGTGCCGCAATCAAAACTTCTATCAAAACCGCCGGTGCACCTTGGGAACTTGGCTTGGCCGAAACGCAGCAAGTGCTGCTGGCGAACAATCTGCGTTCACGCATCCGTGTGCGCGCGGATGGCGGCATCAAGACCGGACGCGACGTGGTGATCGCGGCGCTGCTGGGCGCTGAGGAATACGGGTTCGGCACGGCGCCCCTCGTGGCTCTGGGTTGCATCATGCTGCGCAAGTGTCATTGCAATACCTGCTCGGTTGGAATCGCCACTCAGGACCCAAGCCTAAGAGCTAAATTTGCAGGTAAGCCGGGGCACTTGGTCAATTATATGCGGTTCGTCGCCCACGAAGTGCGAGAATTGATGGCAAAGCTCGGATTTCGCACTATGGACCAAATGATAGGACGGGTCGACAAACTGCGTCAGCGCGAGATCCTCCACCCGAAAAACGGGCGGATTGACGTCTCGCAACTGCTGTACCAGCAGCCGTCCCACGATACCCCGCGAAAAATACGTGATCAAAATCATAAGCTTGCCGGGAAACTGGATCACCTTCTCATCGAATTGGCGGCGCCGGCGATAGAGCGCGGCGAACCCGTTTTTATCGAAGTTCCAATCAGGAATTCCGATCGAACCGCTGGCACGATGCTGAGCTCACTGATTGCGAAAAAGTATGGTCCGAGCGGACTTCCGCCGAACACGATCCAAGTCCGACTCACTGGCTCCGCCGGCCAAAGCTTCGGAGCATTCCTTGCCCGTGGTATCAGCCTTCATCTCGAGGGCGCCGCAAACGATTATGTGGGCAAAGGTCTTTCCGGTGGAACAATCACCGTCGACACTCCCAAAGATGCGTCATTTATTGCGTCACAAAACATTATTGTGGGTAACGTTGTATTGTATGGCGCCACCAGCGGCGAAGCTTATTTCAACGGAATGGCCGGCGAACGGTTCGCAGTGCGAAATTCGGGTGCGATGGCAGTCGTCGAAGGAGTGGGCGATCATGGATGCGAGTACATGACGGGTGGTGTTGTCGTGGTCCTTGGCAGAACCGGGAAGAATTTCGGAGCCGGTATGAGCGGGGGCGAAGTCTTTGTCTTGGATGAAGATCAGAAATTCAGCACGCGGCTCAATCCGGCAATGGTGCGGCTCGAGGAGTTTAAAGTTTCCCGAGACATCGAATTGGTGAAGCGGATGCTGGCAAACCACGTCATCTACACCAACAGCTCAAAAGCAAAACGGATCCTTGATAGTTGGGAGGAGAATATCCCGAAGTTTGTCAAGGTGATATCGGCCGCTTATGCCGAAGTGGTCGAGCGCCATCTCGCTGCAGGGAAAGACGTGCGCGTAGCTCCGCCTGTGCCTGCCGAGAAAAGAAAGGTGGCCTAGTGTACCGTCTCCTAAATCCCTTGAGTTTCGTTGCGTTCAAAATGGGCCGCCGGCAAGGCGCGAGGAGGGCGCATATCTGAATGGATACGTAACCGACGAGCAACGC